>CALFOF010000100.1 GCA_937919075.1 uncultured Cyanobium sp.
CGGGGTGGCCGGCAGCCAGTAGCTCGGCAGCTTTGTGGCTGCCATGGTGAAGAACAGCAGCACCGCCAGCAGCCACCAGGCGGCAAAGCTGCGCAGGGAGTGCTGTGGCGGTTGGGGGGGCCGGGCCAGGCCGCGCTTCAGGCCGAGCAGCAGCAGCGGCGTGAACGGGAGGCTGGCGATGATCAGCACCGGGATGAAATACCACCAGGGCTGGAGGTGATCGTTCACCACCGAGCTGAAGCGCTGCAGGTTGTGATAGCCGAAGAAGCTGTCCCAGAAGGGCTGCCCCTCCACCGCCAGCATCGCGGCGTACCAGGGCATGGCCACCAGGGCGGTGACCACCAGTCCGCGCCCGGCCTTCAGCCGCGCCCAGAGGGGCAGCAGGATGCCCTGATGCCAGCCGAACCCGGCGAGCGTCAGGCCGGACAGCACCACAGCCACGGGCCCTTTTGCCAGCACCGCCAGGCCCAGCACCAGCCAGCCCAGCCACCAGGGGCGGCGAGGATCGGCCCAGGCCTGCCAGAACAGCAGCAGGCTCACAGCCAGGCAGGCGCTGAACAGGGCATCACTGACGCCGATGCGGCCCCAGAGCAGCATCAGGGGGGAGAGCGCAAAGGCCAGGGCCGCCACCACAGCGCTGCGCGCAGGTCGCTGGGGCAGCCTCACCCCACCGGGGCCCAGGCTGGGCTGCGGCCAGCGGAGCAAGGTGGCGCAGAGGGCCAGCATCACGCCGATGCTGGAGAGGGCAGAGGGCAGGCCGGCGGCCCAGCTGCCCAGAGGGTCGAAGCGGGCGTGGTCCGGCAGGGCATACACCAGCCCCATCAGCCAATAGACGAGTGGCGGCTTGTCGTAGCGGGGCAGCCCGTTCACCCGAGGGGTCAGCCAGTCGCCGGTGTCCGCCATCGCCCTGGCGGCGCCGGCGAACAGGGGCGGGGTCTCGTCCACCAGCCCCGCTTCGCCGAGCCGCAGCACGAAGATCCCCACCCCGAGGGCCGCCGTGACAAGAAGCGCGAGCCACGGGCCCCACCCTCGACGTGCCGCTGCAGGCGGGTTGGCAGGGGGCACGAGCAGCGGGACAATCGTGGGAAACCTACGTCCCTGCGTCCAGCGACCGGCTGTCGGTTTGACCCTGTAGCGAATTGGTGGCGGGCGAAGCTGATGCCAGACCAGCCAGCAGCCAGGCCTCCACACGCCCGGCGAACGCCTCACGCGATGCGTGGTGCTCCACCCAGCGCCTGCAGGCCTGCCGGTCGAGGCGCTCGGCGGCAAGCACGGCCGCTTGCAGGGCATTGAGGTCGTCGGGGGGAACGAGCAGGCCATTCAGGCCGCTTTGCACCAGTTCGCCTGGGCCGCCGCGGCGGTAGGCCACCACAGGCACGCCGCAGGCCATCGCCTCCACCACCACGTTGCCGAAGGCTTCGTTCCACTTGGGGGTGTTCAGCAACACGCGGCAGCCACCGAGTTCCGCCTGCAGCTCCCGGGTGGGCAGAAAGCCGCGCCAGTCCAGCGTGCCGGCCGGCACCGCCGCCACCACCGCGTCCCGATAAGCCCCGTCCTCGACCACGCCCCACACCAGCAAACGCCGGCCCAGAGCGGCGGCCACGCGTGCGGCGTCGATCAGCCCCTTCTCCGGTGCGATGCGTCCGGCCCAGCCCAGGGGGGCCTCCGGGTCGGGCTGGGCGCGGAAGTGGTAAGCGGACAGATCGAAGCCGTTGCCCAGCACCAGCGGCGGTCCGGGCAGATCGAAATCAGCCGCCTGGGTGCGGGTATGGAAGGCCAGCCGCCCGGGGCAGCGACGCGCCACATCGGCGATCACCGCATCCATCACCCGCGCCACCGAGCCCATGCTCACCAGGTGGAACAGCGGCGTGGCGCAGTGGGGCGTGAGCCAGAGGGGCAGCCAGTCGTAGGCGAGGTTGAGCACGGCATCGAAGCCGTTCTGCTCCTGCAGCACCCGGTCCCACAGGGCAGGCAGCAGGCCGCCGGCGGGGATCTGCACGGCGCTGTCGTGGCTCTGGTGCTGCCAGCTGGGCTGGTCGTGGCCGGGGCAGGTCCACAGCTGCACCGCTTCGCAGCCTGGAGGCAGCCGGGACCCTTCTGCGGCCAGCACCGTGACCTGGTGGCCGCGGCCACTGAGCCCTGTCACCAAGGCTGCCAGGGTGACCTCCACGCCTCCGCCCCTGCCACTGCCCAGCGTGCCCACCGGCGTGCTCACCAGCAGCAGCCGCAACACACGGCTCATGGCGCTGGCTCCGGCACGGCGGTGCTGGGCACCCACAGCTGGCGGCGCCGGTTGATCAGCAAGACCGACACCAGCGCCAGGGCAGCCCCCAGCCATTGCAGCGGGCGCAGGTGTTCATCAAGCAGCAGCAGACCGCAGAGCAGGGCGAACACCGGGGTGAGGAACGTCAGGGCAGAAAAGCCGGTGAGATCGCCGCTGCTGGCGAACCAGAAGAACAGGCCATAGGCCAGGGCGCTGCCCAGCAGGCTGGCGTAGGCCATCCAGCCCCATTGCGGCAGGGTCCAGACCGGCCAGAAGGGCGGCAGCGCCGGATCGAGCGCCGGCCCGAGCGCCGCCCCGATCAGCAGCGGCAGCCCGCCGATCAGCATGTGCCAGCCGGTGACCGCCACCGGATCGCTGCGCCGCATCGCATAGCGGCAGAGCACCGTGCCCACCGCCATCGCTGCGGCGGCGCCCAGCATCCAGAGCTCGCCGTGGCTCCAGGCCCGCACCCCGAAGCTGACAGGACCCTCCAGCCACCAGTGCTGGAGCACCGGCGCCGGCAGGCCCAGGCAGAGGATGCCGGCCAGCCCCAGCAACAGGCCGAGCCAGCCCACCGGATTGATCGACTCACCGAAGAGGGTGCGGGCCAGCAGAGCCACCAGCAGCGGCTGGGAATCGATCAGCACCGAGCCCAGCCCGGCGCCGGTTCCCTCCAGCCCGCGGGCCAGCAGCCCCTGAAACAGGGTGCCGTCCACCAGCGCGAAGGCCAGCAGCCAGAGCCTGTCGGCGGGATCCACCCCGAGCGGCCGTCGCAGCACCCCGGCCGCCAGCAGCACGGCGAGACCGGCGGGCACCAGGCGCATCCAGGCCAGCGTGAGCGGCCCGCTGTGAGCCAGCAGTGGCTTCATTGCCGCCATCGCCGTTCCCCACAACGCGAAGGGAAGCAGCATCAGCAGCCAACGGAAAACAGGGTTCATCAGAGCGGCCGCCAACAACCTTTTTAAGATCCAGCCACTACGTGCCGCAGCGCATGCCCTGGCCCTGGCGCCGAAAGTCCCGCAAAACGCTGGCCCGTGTCGTGATTGAAGGACCGATCGCTGGGGGCACGCGCGAGCGGGTGCTCAAGGCGCTGCGTCAGGTGGAGGAGCGGGAATGCCCGGCCCTGCTGCTGCGCATCGACACCCCCGGCGGCACCGTCGGCGACAGCCAGGAGATCCATGCCGCCTTGCTCCGCCTGCGGGACAAGGGTTGCCGTGTGGTCGCCAGCTTCGGCAATATTTCCGCGTCCGGCGGGGTTTACGTGGGGGTGGCGGCGGAGCGCATCGTCTCCAATGCGGGCACGATCACTGGCTCCATCGGCGTGATCCTGCGGGGCAACAACCTTTCACGCCTGCTGGAGCGGGTGGGAATCAGCTTCGAAACGGTCAAAAGCGGCCTCTACAAAGACATCCTTTCCCCCGACCGCGCCCTCACCGCCGATGAGCGCACCCTGTTGCAGGGGCTGATCGATTCCAGCTACGACCAGTTCGTGGCGGCCGTTGCCACCGGCCGTGGCCTCAGCGAGGAAGTGGTACGTGGCTTCGCCGATGGGCGGGTGTTCACGGGCGCTCAGGCCCTTGCGCTGGGGATGGTGGATGCACTGGGCGACGAGGACACTGCTCGTCGGCTCGCGGCACGGCTGGCGGGGCTCGATGAAAACGAGGTGCGTCCCACCACCTTCGGCAAGCCCGCCAAGCGGCTGCTGTCGTTCCTGCCGGGCCGCAACCTTTTCGCCAGCCTGCACCAGGCCCTCAGCCTGGAACTGGCCTGGAGCGGCCAGCCGCTTTGGCTCTGGCGGCCATGACCGAGGGACTTGCGCTGCGGGCGCTGCGGGCCGCGATCACCGTCGAGGCCAACACCAGCGCCGCCATCGCCGAAGCCGTGGCGGAACTGCTGGATGCCCTGATCGCCCGCAATGGCCTGGAGGGGCCGCAGGTGCTCTCGGTCACCTTCTCGGCCACCCCCGACCTGAACGCCTGTTTCCCCGCCGCGATCGCCCGCCGCTATCCAGACTGGGACGGGGTGGCCTTGCTGGATTGCCAGCAGATGGCCGTCTCCGGTGACCTTCCCCGCTGCATTCGGCTGCTGGCCCATGCCTGGATGGATGCCGCCCGCGTTCCAGTGCATCCCTACTTGCGCGACGCCGCCAGGCTGCGTCCGGACAGATCCGGTCATAACTGACAGCTCGGCCGCTGCACCCCCTCGGGCTGAACCACTGGAACGGGGAAGGGAGAATGGGGCCACAGCCTTTCGGCCCGCACCCCCGTCCCATGACCCTTCCGTTTCTCGGCTCGCTCCGCTCCCGCCTCGTGCGTCCGGTGCGTGCGTTGCGGCGGTGTTTGCCTCGGGCCGGTGCAGCGGTGGCTCTGGCCTTGGCCGGCACCGCGCTTGTGGCAGCCATCAGTGATGTGCCGGCAGCCCGCTCGCAGGGCACGCCGGGCCTGCTGGAGTTCCGCTGGGACAACAACCGGGATTACCGCAGGCTCTACTTCTTCATGACCGAAACGGCACGTCTGAGGCGGTCGGAGTACTACCTCATCTTGAGGCCCAAAGACCGCAACACAGCCATCCTCAAGCTCACAGTGGCAGTGCCCACCTCCTTCGAGACCCGGATCGAGCCCAAGGACATCAAGCTCTGCGTCATGCAGGAAGGGGGCATGATGTCGCGCACCCGTTGCAAGGAACAGATTCCTGCCACCATTGAGGTGAACGCCGATGGCAAGGCGATCGAGATCTTCCCCGATCGCCCCATCCCCGACGACATCACCATCGGGGTGTACATGAATCTGTTCAACCCCTTCAACCCCGGCATGTACCAGTTCAACGCCCTTGCGCAGGCTCCAGGTGATGTGCCCTTTGCCGGCTACCTGGGCAGTTGGCTGATCCAGATCGACCCCACCAACTGAGCCATGACCACCGGGCGCCTGCCTGATAAGTTGGCCAATCGACCACGAGCAAGACCCCGAGCGGCAGCATGACGAAGCGCACTCTTGAAGGAACCAGCCGCAAACGCAAACGCGTCTCCGGATTCCGGGTGCGCATGCGCTCCCACACCGGCCGCCGTGTGATCCGCACCCGTCGCCGCCGCGGCCGCGCCCGCCTAGCCGTCTGACCCGATCCCCCATGCTGGGCCCCGTGCGCCCCATCCCATGGCGTTGCCCGCCGGGCTGAGGCTACGGAGCCGTCGGGCTTTCGATCGGCTCTACCGCAGCGGCCGCAGGCTGCATGGAACCCACATGGTGCTTCGGGTGCTTGAGGCGGATCCTTCACTGCTGCGCGCCAGCGGCCATCACCCCCCCAGCGCCTGCCGCTGTGCCGTGGTGGTGAGCAGCAAGGTCAGCAAGCTGGCGGTTCGGCGCAACCAGTTGCGACGGCAACTGCACACCTGGTTGCACCAGCGTTGCGCTGGCCCCATGCCTGCGGGCCGTGCGCTCTGGCTTCTGCTCAGCCTCAAACCAGGCAGCGCAGACGCAGGTCCCGAGGTCTTGCTGGGAGAATGCGAGGAGCTGTTTCGCAAGGCAGGTCTGAGCCCATGAGTGGTACCCCGACCGATGGTCTTCCCGTGATCCCCACCATTCCCGAACCCGTCTTCTATGAGGGCGGCCCGGCGAAGGGCGATCTGATCTTCAACCTCTTCGTCGGTCTCACCGTGATCGGCATCCCCTTCGCCGTCGGGGCCATCGTGCGGGCGCTGTGGCTGCGTTTCCGCATCACCAGCCGCCGGATTTCCGTGAGCGGCGGCTGGCTGGGCCGCGATCGCACCCAGGTGGTGTACAGCCAGATCCGCGAGCTGCGCTCGGTGCCCCGCGGCTTCGGCGCCTGGGGCGACATGGTGCTGGTGCTCAACGATGGCGCCAAGCTCGAGATGCGCTCGGTGCCCCGCTTCCGCGAAACAGAGGCCTACATCCTTGAGTGCATGGCCGCCAAGACCAGCGCCGCCGCAGGCACGAAGGGATTCGGCGATGCCCAGTTGGCCACGGCCTGACGTCCCCCACCTCCTCCCGGTGCGCTCGCTCTGCCCCATTGGTCGGGCACACTGGGCCGATCAGATCCTTCCCCCCGTCGCCACCCCGCTGTGATCGGCTACATCTCAGACAACCTGCTGCTCCCCATCCTCGATTTTTTCTACGGATTGGTGCCGAGCTACGGGCTGGCCATCATCGCGCTCACCGTGGTGATCCGGCTGGCGCTCTTCCCACTGAGCGCCGGCTCCATCCGCAGCGCCCGCCGCATGCGCATCGCCCAGCCTGTGATGCAGAAGCGGCAGGCGGAAATCAAGTCGCGCTACGCCAGCAACCCCCAGAAGCAGCAGGAGGAGCTGGGCAAGCTGATGAAGGAGTTCGGCAGCCCCCTGGCCGGCTGCTTGCCGCTGGTGGTGCAGATGCCGATCCTGTTCGCCCTGTTCGCCACCCTTAGGGGATCCCCCTTCGCTGATGTGCCCTACACGCTGAACCTGAAGGTGCTTCCCGCCGACCAGATCGCTGCAGTGGAATCGAAGCCCTTCAACAGCGCCAGCCATTCGATCTTCATTACCGAAACCAGCCACGTGCCGGTGGTGGCCAGCCTGGAGCAGGGCACCAAGCTCGGTGTCGGCGACACCGCGCAGATTGAGCTGCACACCCGTGAGGGCAAGCCGTTCAGCGCCGTGCTCGCCGATGTGGAGAACGGCTCGGCCTTCCTGCCCACCTGGTCGGTGACCAAAGGCGCAGACGTGGTGGCGGTGAGCGACGACGGCAAGATCATGGCCATCGGCACCGGTGACGCCACGGTGGAGGCCAAGGTGCCCGGCCTTGCGGCCCGCAGCGGCTTCCTGTTCATCAAAGCCCTGGGTCAGGTGGGCTTCTACACCGATGGGGCGATCAACTGGGACATCGCCATCCTGGTGGGAGCCTTTGGCGCCAGCCTGTTCGCGTCCCAGATTCTCTCGGGCATGGGGATGCCTCCGAATCCGCAGCAGTCCACCGCCAACAAGATCACGCCCGTGATGATCACCGGCATGTTTCTGTTCTTCCCGTTGCCCGCCGGCGTGTTGCTTTACATGGTGGTGGCGAACATCTTCCAGGGCTTGCAGACCTTCCTGCTCACCCGCGAAGCCCTTCCTGACAATCTCCAGGAGATTCTCGATCAGCAGCTGGCCCAGCAGACCGTGGCTGTGGCGGCCAGCGGTGGCGGCGGAACCCTCGATCGTCTGCCATTTGAGCCCAAGAGCAAGAAGTGACCCAGAGCGGCTCTTCCCACCCTCCGCAGCCGTCGCCGCTTCAGCCGATCAGCCTTCAGCAGCTGCGGCTCATGCCCCTGGGCTGCCACTGGCAGGTTTACCAGCATCTGCCTTCCCTCACCAGCCTCACCCCGGTGCGGGGCGCGATCACTGCCCTGCATGGGGGCAGCGTGCTGGAGGTGAGCGGTGCGGCGCACACGATCATCACCCTCTGCTGCGATCGCTGCCTGCGTCACTACAACCAGCCGATCGCGTTTGAGGAGCGCGAACCCCTCTGGATCGGCGTGGATGAGCCGAGCGAAGCAGGCGACGATCCGCTCCATGGCCCCTGCGAGCGCCTCGATCCCCAGGGCAGTTTTGATCCCGCCCATTGGCTGTTCGAGCAGCTCAGCCTGCAATGGCCCGTGCGCAACCATTGCGGTCCTGAGTGCCCCGGTCCCGCCACCTGGAGCACCAACGACACGCCCGCGGTTCCTGACGCCTCTGCCCAGGATGGTGCTGTGACCGACCCGCGCTGGGCCCGGTTGCGTGAGCTCCGCTGATCCGTTCCCATGCCCCCCGCCGCCCTCCCGTTCAGCAGCACTGAAGCCGGCCGATGACGGAGCCCTGGATCGACCAGCTGGATCTGCTGATCCGTTCGCGCACGCCGATCCTGTGGATCCGCAGCTCTGAGGAGGAGCGCATCCAGGCACTGCTCACCACCGCGGCGGAGCGGCTGGGTCAGCGGTTGCTGCTGCGCTGGGACTTCGTGCAAGGGCTGCAGGGCCTGCCCAACCGCCAGGGAGAAGCGGCCCGGAACCCGATGGCGGCGCTCGACAGCATCGAATCCCTGCAGGCAGATCAGCCGGCGATTCTGCTGCTGCTGGATTTCAACCGCTACTGCGACGACCCGGGCATATCCCGCCGCCTGCGCAACCTGGCCACCAGCCTGCGCCGCCAACCCCGCACATTGGTGATCACCGCCCCTGACTGGCAGCTGCCGCGCGAATTGGAGGAGTGCGTCACCGTGCTGGAGCTGCCCCTGCCCAGCCCTACGGAAATCAGCCAACTGCTCACCAACATCGGCCAGGCCAGCGGCCGGCCGCCGGAGCCGGCCCTGTTGGAGCAGCTGGCCCACTGCTGCAGTGGCCTCACCGAGCAGCGCATCCGCCAGGTGGCCGCCCGGGCACTGGCCCGCCGGGGGCAGCTCGGTGAAGCCGACCTCACCGAGGTACTGGAGGAGAAGCGGCAGGCGATCGCTCGTAGCGAACTGCTGGAGTATTGCCCCACCGAAGCCAGCCCCTCCGACATCGGCGGCCTTGACGCCCTCAAACACTGGCTGAAGCAGCGCAAGCTGGCTTTCAGTGACGAGGCCGAGCGTTACGGTCTGCCGCTCCCCCGCGGCGTGCTTCTGGTCGGTCCGCAGGGCACGGGCAAATCGCTCACCGCCAAGGCAATCGCGCACAGCTGGGCGATGCCACTGCTGCGCCTCGATGTGGGGCGCCTGTTCGCCGGATTGGTGGGGGCCAGCGAGGCTCGCACCCGCGACATGATCCGCCGCGCCGAGGCGATGGCCCCCTGCGTGCTCTGGATCGACGAGATCGACAAGGGCTTCGGTGGCGACAGCCGTAGCGATGGCGGCACCAGCCAGCGGGTGCTGGCCAGCCTGCTCACCTGGATGTCAGAGAAAACCTCCGCCGTGTTCGTGGTGGCCACCGCCAATGGGGTAGACAGCCTGCCCCCCGAGCTGATGCGCAAGGGGCGCTTCGACGAGATCTTCCTGCTCGATCTGCCGGATGCGGCCGAGCGGCTGGCGATTCTCGATCTGCAGCTGCGCCGGCGGCGCCCCCAGCACTACATTCCGCTTGAGGTGCTGGTGGACCGCACCGATGGTTTCTCTGGCGCCGAACTGGAGCAGGTGGTGGTGGAGGCCATGCACCTGGCTTTCGGCGACCACCGGGAGTTCGGCGAACCCGATCTGATCGCCGCCGCCAGTGATCTGGTGCCGCTGTCGCGTACGGCACGGGAACAACTGGAAGCGCTCAAGCACTGGGCCGAGAGTGGCCGTGCCCGCCCAGCCTCCAGATTGCGCGGCGTAACGAAAACAGACGCCGGGTAACGAACCCCGACGCCGGGTAACGAAACCCGGGGAATGCCTAAGTCCCAGCAATTTCCATCCCTACGGTGCCGTGCAGTTGTACAGAACACCGTGGATCGTCCTGCCGTTGCTACCCAGATCGCCGTGGCTTGTCTAGGTGCCGGTGTGGTGACCACCTTCGCCGTGGCCCAGGGTCAGAACCCCCTCACCGCGCTCGGCATCACCCTGTTTTCTGCACTTGCCGCTGTAATGGTGGGTCAGGTTCTCTGACCGGCCTTGGCGCGAGGATGGGGACATCGCCGGCTCGTTAGGGTCGGCTTGAAGATCCATCCTTTTCGCCTGGTTTGGTCATGGATCCTGCGAAGCCTTCGCTGAGCGGCCCGGCCCCTGCCCCAGTGCTTGAGCCCCCTGCCACAGACTTCACGGTGGCGGTGTTTGATGCCAAGCCCTACGACCGTCTGCACCTGCCGGCCTGCACGGGAGCCGATGTGCAGCTGCGCTTTCTTGGTTTTCGACTCACGGCAGACACTGCCGCGGCTGCTGAGGGCGCTCGGGCAGTCTGTGTGTTCGTGAACGATGTGGTGGATCGGGCCTGCATCCAACAATTGGTGGCCAGGGGCATCACACTCGTGGCCTTGCGCTGCACCGGCTTCAACAACATTGATCTGGATTCGGCTCAGGAATTGGGGCTCACGGTGACCCATGTTCCCGCCTATTCCCCTTATGCGGTGGCTGAACATGCCGTGGCATTGTTGTTGAGCTTGAACCGCAAGATTCATCGCGCCTATAACCGGGTGCGGGAAATGAATTTCTCACTTCAGGGCCTGGTCGGCAGCGATCTGCATCGCAAGACGGTGGGAATCGTGGGCACGGGCAAGATCGGCAAGATCGTGGCGCACATCCTTCACGGCTTCGGCATGGTGGTGGTGGCCTACGACCCCTATCCGGATGCCGCCTGGGCGGCGCGCGAGGGCATCACCTATCTCGACCCGATCACATTGGCCTCAATGAGCGATGTGATCTCCCTGCACGTTCCGCTCACTCCGGACACCCATCACATCATCCGGCGCGAAACCATCGAGCGCATGAAGCCCGGTGTGATTCTCGTCAATGTCAGTCGCGGTGCTCTGATCGATACCTCAGCCTTGATCGAGGCACTCAAATCGGGCCGCCTTGGTGGTGTGGCGCTTGATGTCTACGAAGAGGAGGAGGGGGTGTTCTTCGAGGATCTCTCCAGCCATGTGCTCCAGGACGACCTGCTGGCCAGGTTGCTCACCTTCCCGAACGTGCTGATCACCGCCCATCAGGCCTTCCTCACCCATGAGGCCCTCGGTGACATCGCCCACGTCACCGGCGCCAATCTCCGTGCCCTGGCCGCGGGCCAGCCGTTCGTGCAGGGTTCCGTGCTCACCTGAAGGCGTCACAGCCCTGCCATGCACCCACACACCCCTGCCCAGCTGCGGCAGCTCATGCCCGCGCTGGCCAACAAGAGTTACTTCAACTACGGCGGCCAGGGCCCCCTGCCAACCCCCTCGCTGGCGGCGATCACCGCCAGCTGGCAACGGCTGCAGGAGCTTGGTCCCTTCACTGCTGAGGTCTGGCCCTGGCTGTCGGCGCAGGTGAGCAGCCTGCGAGGAGTTCTGGCGGAAGGCTGTGGTGTGCCTCCGGCGCGGCTGGCGCTCACCGAAAACGTGTCCAGCGGCTGCGTGCTGCCGCTCTGGGGGCTTCCCTGGCAGCCCGGCGACGCGCTGCTGATCAGTGATTGCGAGCACCCCGGCATCGTGGCGGCCTGCCGCGAGCTGGCGCGCCGCGAGGGCCTCAGCCTCGACACCCTGGCGGTGAAGGATATTCGCGGCGATTCAGCAGCAGCGGTGGACGGAGCCGTACTGACGGCCCTTGAGGCTGCGCTCACCCCGCGCACCCGCCTGGTGGTGCTGTCCCATCTGCTCTGGAACACCGGCCTGGTGATGCCGATCGCGGCAGTGGCGGCGCGGCTGCAGGAGCACGTCCGCCACCCATGGTTGCTGGTGGATGCGGCCCAGTCGGTGGGGAGCCTGCCGGTGGCCGAAGCCGCCCGTTGCGCCGATATCTATGCCTTCACAGGCCACAAGTGGTGCTGCGGGCCTGAAGGGCTCGGTGGGGTGGCGCTGTCGGCGCGGCTGCTGGTGGAGTCGCAGCCCACGCTGGGCGGCTGGCGCAGCCTGGCGAACGAATCACACAGGGGAAGTGCCTGGCACGCCGACAGCCGCCGCTTTGAGGTGGCCACCTCCTGCACGCCGCTGCTGGCCGGCCTGCGCACCTCGCTGGAATTGCTGGAGTCGCTGGGAACCTGTGAGCAGCGGCTCGCGCTGATCCAGGAGCGCAGCGGCCAGCTCTGGCGGGGTTTGCAGGCGATCAACGGAATCACGCCGTTGCTCAGTGCTGCGCCGCCCGCAGGTTTGGTGAGCTTCACCGTGGAAGATCAGGCTCCGGAAGCGGTGGTGCAGGCCCTGGGTCAGCAGGGCCTCTGGCTTCGCAGCCTTGACGACCCTACTTGTGTGCGGGCCTGCACCCACGTGACCACCAGCTCTGCAGAAGTGGAACAACTGCTGGACGCCCTGCGTCAGCTGGTGGCCCGCTCAGCTGACCTCAGCTGACCGTGTCGGAGGCCATCAGGGTGCGGTGCACCCAACCCGCCAGCAGGGCGCCGGCGATCGGCGCCACCCAGAACAACCACAGCTGTGCCATCGCCTCGCCGCCGACCCAGACCGCCACGGCGGTGCTGCGGGCAGGATTCACAGATGTGTTGGTGACGGGGATGCTGATCAGGTGGATCAGGGTGAGGCTGAGGCCGATCGGCACCCCGGCAAAGCCACCGGGAGCCAGGCGATCGGTGGCGCCCATGATCACCAGCAGGAACACGAAGGTGAGAATCACCTCGATCACCAGGGCCGCCAGGAAGCCATAGCCGCCTGGGGAGTGAGCCCCCCAGCCGTTGGTGGCCAGCGGATTGCCACCGGTGAGCGCGAAGCCCTCGCGGCCACTGGCCACAAGCAGAATCACACCACCGGCGATCACCCCGCCGAGCACCTGGGCGATCACATAGGGAAGCAGCTGGGAGCCGGGAAACTTGCCGCCGGCCCACAGCCCGAAGCTGACGGCAGGGTTGATGTGACAGCCGGAGATGTGGCCGAAGGTGTAGACCATGGTCAGCAGGGTCAGACCGAAGGCGAGCGAGACGCCGAGGAAGCCCAGGCCGAGGGGGTTGGCAGTGGGGTTGTCGTAAGGGAAGACAGCTGCCAGAACGGCACTGCCGCAACCGCCGAGCACCAACCAGAAGGTGCCGATCAGTTCAGCGAAAAACTTCTTCGCCAGTGGAACACTGGAAGCCATGCGGGGGAGAAAAGCGTGTTGGCGCTCAATTTTATAACCGTGAGAGGGATGCTTTTCCACTTTTGTGTGATCAATCAGACCGTTTGGCGGAGCCGGCCGCCGTTGGTGCCTGCCTCTGGCATGGGCAGATGGCCGTCAGGCGGCCCTGAGCCGCAGTGCCTTCTGCGCCTCTTCCCGGTCGTCGAAGTGGATCTTGGTGGTGCCGAGGATCTGATAGTCCTCATGGCCCTTGCCGGCGATCAGCACCAGATCACCGGTCGCCGCCGCAGCGATGCCGGCGGCGATGGCAGCGGCTCGATCCCCTTCCACCACCAGGTCGGTACCAGCAGGAATGCCGGCCACCACATCGTCGAGAATGCGCTGGGGATCTTCCGTGCGCGGATTGTCGGAGGTCACCACCACCCGATCCGCCAGCCGGGCGGCGATGGCCGCCATCTGGGGCCGCTTGCCGCGGTCGCGGTCGCCGCCGCAGCCGAACACGCAGATCAGCCGGCCGGAGCAGAAGGGCCTGCAGGCGGCCAGGGCGTTCTCCAGCCCATCGGGGGTGTGGGCGTAGTCCACCAGCACCGCCGGCAGGCCAGTGCCGCCACCGCCAGCCAGCACCACCCGCTCCATGCGGCCGGGCACCCCGCGGAAGCTTTCGATCGCCGCCAGCAGCGGGGCCGGCTCCAGCCCCTGCTGCAGCAGGGCGCCCACCGCCTGCAACAGGTTCATCAGGTTGAACCGCCCCACCAGAGGGGAATGAAACGGTCCGGATCCCAGCGGGCTCACCAGGGTGCCGCTGACGCCATCAGCGCCGAACAGCAGATCGCGCACGCCCAGCTCCGCCCCATCTGGCCCTGCAGCTGCTGCGGCCGGCGTCGCCAATGAGCAGCGCCAGAGGCGCGCGCCGAGGATGCCCGCCAGGC
>CALFOF010000101.1 GCA_937919075.1 uncultured Cyanobium sp.
CCCCCATATTCAGCTTCGAAGTGATTACCCGGCTCGACCAGCGTCTCTTTCCGCGGGTTGTTGAGAGTTTGCAGCCCGCCCGATGATCACGCCATCGGCCTGGATCACCCTGGCGGTGCTCATTGCCGCCGTGGCCGCCTTCATCGGCGGCTGGCTGGCGCCTGAGCTGGTAGCCCTCATGGCCGCCGGCCTGCTGATCGCCACCCGCGTGCTCAGCCCTGCCGATGCCCTCGCCGGGTTCGGTAGCCCGGCCCTGATCACCCTGATGGGCCTCTTCGTGCTCGCCCAGGCGCTGCTGCGCAGCGGCGCTCTCGACCGCCTGCGCGAATTGCTCGCCTCACCCCGGATCCGCACGCCGCCCCAGCTGATCGCACTGCTCGCCCTCGTGGTGGCGCCCCTCTCAGGCCTCATCCCCAACACGCCCATCGTGGCGATCCTGCTACCTGTGATCCAGAGCTGGTGCCAGCGCCGCGGCATCAGCCCCTCGCGGGTGCTGCTGCCCCTCTCCTTCGCCACGATCACCGGCGGCACACTCACCCTGATCGGCACCTCCACCAACCTGCTCGCCAGCGACCTAGCCGCCGGCCTCGGTTTCGGATCCTTCCAACTCTTCTCCTTCACCGCCATTGGCATCCCCGTGTGGCTGCTCGGCAGCATCTACCTGCTGCTCACCAGTCGCTGGCTGCCCGAACGCGGCCCAGCCGAAGGCGTCAGCCTGGCCGACCTCAGCCGCGAGGGCTACCTCACCGAGGTGCTGCTGCCGTCTGCTTCACCATTGGCGGGCCTCAACCTCCACGACAGCCGTCTGCAGCGCCGCTTCGATGTGGACGTGCTTGAGGTGCACCGCGGCAGTCAGAAACTGCAGCCCCCCCTGGCCCAGCTGCGCCTGGCGGCCGGTGATCGCCTGCTGTTGCGCTGCAACCGCAGCGAGCTGTTGCGTCTCCAGCAAGACCGCATGGTCACCCTCGCGGGCACCGTGCTTGCGCCCGCCCTGGCCCAGATCCGCCACGCCGAGGTGCTTGTACCCGCCGGTTCGCTGCTGGCTGGTACCAGCCTGCGCGAGCTGCGCTTTCGTCAGCGCTTCAATGCCACCGTGCTCGCCGTCAAGCGCACCGGAGCCACCCTGCGCGATCGCCTCGGCCGCCTCGTGCTGCGTGAGGGTGATCTGCTCCTGCTCCAGGCGCCCCTCGATGCCCTGCGCGGCCTGCAACAGAGCAGCGATCTGGTGGTACTCGACCAGCTCGATACCGACCTGCCCACCACCCACCGCAAACACCTGGCCGTTGCCGTGATGGCCGCTGTGCTGCTGCTCTCAGGGCTCGGGGTACTGCCCCTGGTTGCCGCCGTGCTGCTGGCGGTGGGCGTGCTCGTGCTCGGCGACTGTCTCGATGCCGGCAGCGCCCTGCGTGCCATCCGCTGGGACATCGTCCTGCTGCTCGGCGGCCTCTATAGCCTCTCGGTTGCGCTGCAGCAGAGCGGCCTGGCCGCCCTCGCCGCCAGCAGCCTGCTCACCGCACTGCAGGGCTGGCCCCCCTATGGCGCCCTGGTGGCCGTCTACATCCTCACCTTGGTGGCCACCGAGCTGCTCAGCAATGCCGCCGCTGTGGCCCTGCTCCTGCCGATCGCCGCCAACCTCGCCCCCGGCCTGCAGCTGCCCCCCATGCTGCTGATCACCGCCGTGGTGTTCGCCGCCAGCCAGAGCTTCCTCTCCCCCATCGGCTACCAAACCAACCTGATGGTCTTTGGCCCCGGCCGCTACCGCTTCCTGGATGTGTTCCGCTACGGCTGGCCCCTCTCGCTCCTCTATGCCCTCACCGTGCCCGCACTGGTGCTGTGGCTGGGTCCATCATGAAGGGCATGCCTTCCGCGATTGCCGCGATCCCCTGCTCGGCCCTGCCACGGGAGCAACGCGGCGCCTGCCGGCGGCAGCGGGCCGAGGCGCTTCAACGCCAGTGGCTCACTGCCCTGGCCTGGGGTGACGCCACAGTCTCGGCGGCAGAAGCCGCCCGCATCCAGCTCTGGCTTGGCCTCTTCCCCGTGAACTGGCGCCAGCTGGCCGATCCCGCCCTGCTCGAGCAACAGATCGCCACGATCCGCCAGCACCAGGTCGGCAGCTACGCCGCCCTGCTCACCGCAATGGTGCGTGATCCCGCCCTGCAGCTCTCGCTCAACGGCCCCGCCAATCACCGCCGCAACCCCAACGAAAACCTCGCCCGCGAGCTGCTTGAGCTCTTTTCCCTTGGTGAGGGCCACTACAGCGAACGCGATGTGCGAGAAGCGGCCCGCGCCCTCACCGGCTACCGCCTCACCGCCGAATCGCGGCTGGAACTTGATCCTCGCCGCCATGATCCCGGTCCCAAAACCATCCTCGGTCGCACTGCTGCCTTCGATGGGGTGAGCCTTGCCGGCTGGCTGGCCCAGCAGCCCGCCACCGCCCGCCACATCACCACGCGCCTCTGGCTGAGGCGGGTGGGCACACCGCCGCCCCCCGCGAGGCTGGAGTCACTCGCCAACGGCTGGCGCCAGCAGCAGCTCGCCATCCCCTGGTTGCTGAACGCCATTCACACCAGCCCGGAAGCGATCCGCAGCCGCCAGCGGGGCCTGCGCCTGGCCGATCCCCTGGAGATGGTGGCCCGCAGCTTGCGCCTGCTCGGCAGCCGCCACCCCGATGCCCTGGCCATCAGCCTGCGCGGCCTGCGCGCCATGGGCCAGGCGCCCTTCGAGCCGCCGTCGGTGCAGGGCTGGCCTCACAACGCCCTGTGGCTCCACCTGCGCTGGCTGCAGGCCCGTCGCCGCAGCCTCCAGGCCCTGCTCGCCGATGAGGAGGTGTGGGCCAGCGCCCAGCTGCCCGCCGAACTGCCCCCCACCCTCACGCCGATTCCGCCCCTCGGCCTGGCTCTGCCCGCAACGCCCAGCCGCGCCAATCTCTCGACCCTGTTTGCCGACCCCGTGTGGCAACTGGCATGAGCATCTGCTGATGAAACGCCGCTCCCTGCTCTCGCTGCTGCTCGCCGGCTCCGCCGGTTCAGCCTTGGCCGCCGGCCGTCTCGGTTCCCTTGCGGCAGGCTCATCTGATCCAGGCGCACCCGGAGCAGACGCCCTCCGCAGCCGCTCGGTGCTGGTGCTGCTGGAGTTGCGCGGCGGCAACGACGGCCTCAACACACTGGCCCCGATCGCCGATCCCCTCTACCGCCAGGTCCGGCCCAGCCTGGCCCTCGATGGGGGCGAGGCCCTGCCCCTGGCCGCCGGTCTGGCACTCCATCCCGTCCTGGCGCCGCTGCTGCCCCTCTGGCAGAGCCAGCGGCTCGCCTTTGCCCTCGGGGTGGGCTGGCCCCGGCCCAACCGCAGCCACTTCAAAGCGGCAGACCAGTGGGCCACCGCCTCCCCCTCTGGTGAAGGCACCGGCTGGCTGGCGGCAGCCCTCGATCAGCGCCAGCACCCGGGCCCGCTGCTCGCCCTGGGCCCCGCTGGCTGTCCGGCCATGGAAGGCGGCGAGGCCCTGGCCCTGCAGCTCTCGCCCGCCGAGTTGCGCGGCCGCCCCGGGGCCGACTTCGATCCGGCGGAAGCCGGCGCCAATGCCGTGCTGCGCCAGATGCTCGCCCTCGAGCAGGCCGGCACGCAGCAACTGCAGCGCCTGCGCCGAGAGCTGGCACCCCTGCCCCCTGGCCTGGCGATCCCCCGCGGGGGGCTCGGCCAGCAGGTGGCCCTCGCCCTGCGCCTGATCGGCAGCGGCGCCTGCCCGCCCGTGCTCCAGCTCGCCCAGGGCGGTTACGACACCCACGCCAACCAGGCCGCCCGCCACGGCCGCGTGCTCAGCGAACTTGCCGCCGCCCTCGCCGTCTTCGCCGCAGGCCTGGAGCGCCTGCCCAACCGCCCGGCCGTCACCCTGCTGGCGGTGAGCGAATTCGGCCGCCGCCTGCATGAAAACGGCTCCCGCGGCACTGACCACGGCAGCGCCTCGGTGGCCCTGCTCTTCGGCGAGCAGCTTCCCAACCGCCTGATCGGCCGCTACCCCAGCCTCAGCGCTCTGGATGAGCGCGGCGACCTGATCCCCAGCCTCAGCCCGCCTGAGCTCTACCGGCAGGTGCTGCAGGTGGCGGGGGTTTGAGGGTGCTGACCTGACTGTCGAGTTACCCCGGAGAACTTCCCCCCGAGGTGCTCCCAGAACCGTACGTGACACTCTCGCGTCATACGGCTCCCATCATCCACTCACAACAACACCGGCACCTCGCCAGTGCGCAAACAGGTCTGATCGTTGCTGCCGGATCCTTTTGAGAAGCTGCCAGCTGCGCCCCCAACGGCTGCGCAACTGCTTGTACTTCCGCCTCCGCCAGGCTGCAATCTGATGATCAAGGAAGCGATACAGCTTCTTGGTCAGCTCTGATGGATAGAAGCGACTGTAGTACTGAATCCAGTGCGCGGCGTCAATTAGGGAGACGCTGGAAAACCCAGCCCAGCCAACGGATAATGACCCTGTGATCACAGGCCTGGACTGAGGTGATGAGCGGTAAGCAGTTGGGCAGTTGGGATTGAGCGATTACGAGCAGCCCACCGCCAAAAAGCGCACCAAGCGGAAGAAATTCCTGGCTGAGATGGATGCGGTCGTGCCCTAGAAGGTCCTGATCGCCAGGGCCTATTAGAAGTCTGTCCCAGTAGACCTGGCTCGGTCGTGGTGCCTACGGTGTCGTGCGCGGGAACCGCACCTGCCCCTTGGCCTCCCAGCCCGCTACCAACCCTGCTGCCGCAGGCGATCTGATCAGCTTTCTCCAGGCGCTGCCGGACTTCCGGATGCGCCGGGGCATCCGTTTCCCCCAGTGGTGGATGCTGCTGGTGGCGATCCTCTCGATCCTGAGCGGCCAGGGGTCGCTGGTGGGCATGGAGCGATACTCCCGAAGGAGAAGGCTGCGCCTACTTGTGCCACGAGTCAAATGTTCTTTATGAGCACTGACGCAACTACATC
>CALFOF010000102.1 GCA_937919075.1 uncultured Cyanobium sp.
CGGTTGAGAGGTGAAGATCTCGCGGCTCTTGAGCTGGCCGGCAACGGCACCCGGCAGGTCAGTGTCCGGCCTCGTGTCGATGCCGATTTTTTGCAGCCACTCCCAGAACTGGGCCGGCCTCACCTGCCGCATGGCCAGCACCATGCCCACGTTGCTTGACACCTCCAGAACGGTAGGGAAATCGATCAGCCCGTTGCCCTTGCGGTCGTGGTTGAAGATCGGCCAGCCGCCGATCGTGAGCTGGCCACTGTCGCTCACTCGCCCATCGGCCTGGATGGCCTTTTCCTGCAGGGCGATCGCCAGGTTGATCGGCTTGAAGGTGGAGCCCGGTTCGTAGAGGTCCTGCACCGACCACTCCCGGAACAGGGATGGCGCGAAGCTCCAGAAGCGGTTGGGGTCGTAGCTGGGGGCGGAAGCCAGTGCCAGCAACTCGCCGTTGCGCACGTCCATCACCATGGCGGCGCCTCGCTTCGCCTTCCACTGCTTCATCTGCTTAACCAGGGCTTGCTGGGCCACCTGCTGCAGCCTGGCGTCGAGGGTGAGCTGCAGCCGCAGGTCGTCGCTGTAGAGGGCACCAGCTTGGATGCCGTCAGGCAGAGGGGTGCCATCGGCGCCGCGCCGCATCGTGCGCATCCCCTCATGGCGGCGGAGTTCTCTGTCCCGGCTCTGCTCCAGGCCAGCCTGGGCCACCCGCTCGAGGTTCAAGAAGCCCACCACGTTGGCGAACAGTTGCCCCTGGGGGTAGATGCGCTGCGGGTAGGCCTCCAGATCAAGGCCGCTGATGCCCAGCTCACGCACGCGGCGGGCGGTATCTGGATCCAGCTCGGTGGCCAGCTTCACGCCGGAGCGCCGCGGGCCCATGCTTTGTACGAGCGCGGTTTCCGGCATGACCAGCACCGATGCCAGCCTCTGGGCCACATCGGTGGGGGTGCGGACCAATTGGGGGTCATCGCCCGGGAAATTGAAAAAACGCGGATGGGCCCAGAGGGTGAAGCGCTCTTCATCGAGGGCCACCAGCCGCCCTTGGCGATCCACGATCGGTCGGCGCCGGCCGATCGGTTTGACCTGCTGGGTCTGAATGGCGCGGGCCCGCGACTGCAGCCGATCGCCTTCTTTGACCTGCAGCCAGGCCAGGCGCACGGAAAGACCGATCAAGCTTGCAGCGAGCAGCAGGTAGACAGCCAGGAGCCGGCCGGCGGGGACCGACTGCAAAGCGATCACCCGCCGATTGGGGCGCTTGCGGTCAGTGGGTTCTTGCCGCCGGTCGGGCGCAGCCTGCTCGGAGCCGGACCATCCCCTCGTTCGCACCACCTCAGTAACCAGGACGAACGGTGCGTTGGCTGACGTCGAGCATGGTGGCGTTCACCTGGCCGAGCAAGGGAAGCTGCGCAGGGGTCTTGCCCTGATCAGATGGAGATGGCACGTAGACGAGCTGGCGAATACTCGTGGGGATCAACTGGCCGGGACGACGGGCTGCTGCCAGGTGATGGCGCTCCAGCTGGGACACCGATTCCTGCAGACGGTGCTCAAGCACCTGGGACGACTCCAACTGGTGATAGCTCCTCGTCCACTGGGTTTGCCAGTGGATCGTGAGGGCCGCAAGGCCAATCATTGAGCCTCCGCAGGCAATCAACAGGCCATCGGCGGCCTTGTGGAGCGCTGCCAGCACGGGGGCCTGGCGCGCCACCTTGCGTGAGGACAGTGACCCTTGGATGAGAGCAAAAGATCGCCGTCGTGGCGATGTCGCTGGTGCCGGTGCGATTGAAGGGGCAGCGACCACTGAAATCTGTCTTGATCCGCCAGTGAACCACGCGTGCGCAGCCTCAGCAAGGCGAGGTCAGCTTCCCAGGAGCAACAAGTTGGTGAAGGTGAAGCCGTTCCAGAAGGAATGCAGCCACACGCTGGCGCTGAGCCGGCCACTGCTGAGCCGCAGCCAGCCCAGGGCCAGGCCCAGCACGAACAGCGCGGGAAGCTCACCGAGGCTCAGGTGCGCCACCGCGAAGATCGCGGCGCTGATCACCACACCCCAGCGGGCTCCCAGGTCGCGGGCCACCACCGGCAGCAGCACGCCACGAAAAATCACCTCCTCAAACAGGGGTGCCAACACGACGGCAGTGAAGGCGAAACAAAGCAGACCGAGACTGCTCCGGTTGTTGAGCACCATCTCCAGCAGTGGATTGCTGCCGCCGGGATCTGGCCAGATCTGCTGCTGCAGCCAGGCCGTGAAGCTCACCAGCGGCAGCACCATCAACAGGTACTGAAACGATCTTCCCAACGTGGGTGCCAGGGGGCGCCAGCGAAACTGCAGCCAGCCGCCCTCGGGGCCGGCCTTGGGCAGCATCACCAACAGGATCGCCAGCGGAGCAGCCATCAGGCCCAGGTAGAGCGCCACCACGGTGAGCCCCTTCGCCAAGGAGGGTTCGAGTTGCAGCTCATCGAGCAACTGTTTCAGCACCGGGCTCACCAGCACCGGGGCGAGCACTTCGCCCAGCAGTACGAAGCCGCCCGAGATCAGCAGGATCAGATCCACGGTCCCGAGCGCTGGGCCCACCAACGGTGGCAATGGGCTTGGCTTGGCTCTCAGGCGCAGCCAGCCCTCGCGTAGCAGCAGGGCCAGGCCCGCCAGCAAGGCCAGAGCCGGCAAGGCGTTCGCCGCCAGCAACTGGGCCTTGGCACGGCTCTCGTCCGCTGGCAAGGCGCAGCGGGCCACCGCTCCTCCCAGCGCCTGGCAGGCGAGCCGCCTTTGGAGCGGGTTCTGCAGCGGCAGGGCCGTGGCCAGCGGGTCCTCACCAGCTGTTGCCGTCCCCGACAGCAGCCGCCTGATCAGGGTTGTCTGACTTGGATCGGTGCCGTCGTCGAGGCGCTCAAGCAAAGGGCGGGCCTGAGCGGCGGAACCCGTGCGGATCAGCAGCAGTGCCCGGGTCAGCAGGGTGGAGCGCTGCTGGGCGCGAGCAAGGTCAGGGTCCTCGTCGTCTTCGCTGCTGCCTGGAAGGGGAGGCAGCAGGGCCTGGCGTTGCAATTCCGCCAGCAACGCGGCTTCGGGTTCCTGCCCCACCACGGCGGCGCGCCAGTTGGGGGGCAGCTGCGGTGCTGCCAGCGCCGCAAGTTCCAGCTGGCGGCGGCCCAGATCGTTGCCCACCGAGGGGCGGGTGAGGCTGTCCACCAAGCCATTGACCCAGAGCAGCAGGCTCAGGGCAAGGGAGACGAAGGCCAGCGCCGTCTTCCAGGGGGGGGTGCGTTGCTTCGGGCCTGCCGTTGTCACAACACGTCCCGTCTTTGCATCGATTGTGCCCTGAAGCCCTCCCATACGATGGCGTCGCTTGCGGCCCCATCCCTGTGCCCCTCCGGCTTCTTCTGGTCCGTCACGGGCTGAGCAGCTTCAACATTGAGCATCGGGTGCAAGGGCGCGACGACCTTTCCGCCCTCACCACTGAAGGCGTGCGTCAGGCCACCGCTACGGGCGAGGCCCTGCGTGGCCTGGAGATCACGGCCGCCTATACCTCGCCGCTCAGCCGCGCCAGCGCCACCGCTGCCGCCCTGCTGCAGGCCCATGGCGGCGGCCAGAGCGCCGAGCCGGACAACGGTCTGCTGGAGGTGGATCTGGGCCCCTGGAGCGGCCTGCTTAGCCGTGAGATCCGCGACCGTTTCCCGGCCGGTTATGCGCTCTGGCGTCAGGCCCCCCACACCCTCGAGCTCAGCCGCCACGGCCAGCCGTACCTGCCGGTGCCCGAGCTCTTGGAGCAGGCCGCTGATTTTCTCGAACGCCTGCTGGAGCGTCATCTGCCGGTGGTCGCCGCCGCCGCCGCTCAGGCTCCGGCCGATCCGCCTGTCACTGTGCTGTTGGTGGCCCATAACGCCATCCTCCGCTGCCTGCTGCTGGCAGCACTCGGCCTGCCCGCCAGCGGCTTTCAACGGCTGCGCGTCGATAACGCCTCTCTCTCGGTGCTGAATCTGCGCCGGTGCCCCGATCGCAGCGTGGAGGTGCAGATCGAATCGCTCAACGGCACTGCCCACCTGGGTATGCCGGTGCCGCCGAAGGGGGAGGGTCCCCGCCTGCTGCTGGTGCGCCACGGCGAAACCGAATGGAACCGCCAGGGACGCTTCCAGGGGCAGATCGATATTCCGCTCAACGGCAATGGCCGTGAGCAGGCGGCCGCCGCCGGCCGCTTCCTCGCCGACCTGCCGCTTCAACGGGCCTACAGCAGTGCCATGGCCCGCCCGCGCCAGACGGCGGAGGCCATCCTGGCGCTGCACCCCGGTGTGCCGCTCACCAGCTTGCAGGCTCTGGTGGAGATTGGCCATGGCCAGTGGGAGGGCCGGCTGGAGGCGGAGATCGAGGCCGGCTGGCCCCAGCTGCTGGCGGACTGGAAACGGGCCCCCCAGAGCGTGCAGATGCCCGATGGCGAAAATCTCCAGCAGGTTTGGGATCGCTCGCTCGACACCTGGGAGCGGATCGCCCGCAGCCTTGATGACGGCGAGACCGCCCTCGTGGTGGCGCACGACGCTGTGAATAAGACCTTGCTTTGCGCTCTGCTCGGGCTCAGCCCCGCCGACATCTGGATGGTGAAGCAAGGCAACGGCGGTGTCACCGTGATCGACTACCCCGCCCGGCAGGCCAGCGGCCCTGTTTCTGCCTGGCCAGTGGTGTCCAGTCTCAACCTCACCAGCCACCTCGGTGGTGTGATCGACCGCACGGCTGCCGGCGCGCTCTGATGGCAGCTCGCTTCCTGTCGCAGGTGCAGGTGCTGGCCGGTCCGGATCAGCCCCTGCACCACCGCGATGTGCTGCTGGAGGACGGCGTGCTGATCGGTTTCGATCAAGCGGCCGCCGACGAGTCCCAGCGCCGCGGGCTGGTGCCCCTGGCCGCCCACGACTGGCTGCTGGCCCCGGCGTTGGTGGATCCCCACAGCACCCTGGAGGAGCCCTTCTCTGGCCAGGCGGAAACCCTGGCCAGTCTTGTGGCCTCGGCGGCGGCGGCGGGCTACGGCACGGTGGCCCTGCTGCCCCGGGCCGCCAGCTGGCGCGACCGCCCGGAGCGCCTGCAGTTGCAGGCCCCGGACCCTTTCACCTTGCCGCTCTGGGGAGCCTTCAGCCGCGGCGGACGCGGCCAGGAGCTGGCGCCCCATGGCGATCTGGCGGCGGCCGGTGCCATCGGCCTGGCCGAAGACGGCTCCTTGCCGCCCCTGGCGTTGCTGGAGCGAGGGTTACGGCTGTCGGAGGCGGGGGCTTTGCCCGTGTTGCTGGCACCCCGCGACCCTGACCTCACCCTGGGCGGCTTCGTGCGGGAGAGCGTGGAGGCGCTGCGGGCCGGTTGGCCCCTTGATCCCGTGCTCAGCGAAACGCTGCCGTTGCAGATCCTCTTGCAGCTGGCCCGCAGCCTGCCCGATGCTCCGTTGCGGCTGGCGAACCTCTCCACCGCTGCGGGGGTGGAGCTGTTGCGCAGCTCCGGGCTGCCGCTGCAGGCGAGTGTGTGTTGGTGGCACTTGGTGGCTGACAGCGGCTGCCTTGATCCGCTGGCCGAAGGCTGGCGCCTCGAACCTTCGCTGGGCAGCCCGGAGGATCGCCACGCCTTGATTGAGGCCCTGGCCGATGGGGTGCTCACTGCCGTGGCGGTGCATCACCTGCCGCTTGATGCGGAGGAGCGTCTGCTGCCGCTCGATCAGCGTCGCCCCGGACTTGCCGGCCATCGCCAGGTGCTGCCGGCTTTATGGCAGGAGCTGGTGGTGAAACGGGGCTGGTCCCCAGCCCTGCTGTGGGAGCGGCTGTGCTGGGGACCCACCCGCTTGCTTGGGCTGGCCGCCGACACACTGGAGCCGGGTTCACGGCGTTGGCTGTTATTTGATCCTGCCGCTTGCTGGCAGGTCAGCGGGGATGCCTATGCATCCAGAGGGGCCAACCAGCCCTTTGAGGGCGAATCACTCACGGGGCAGGTGTTGGCGACGGGGTTGCTGCCGGAGCTTTGGCGGGGGCCGTTGGATCGATGGCCAGACGGCGTGGAGCCCCTGGCCTGATCGTGTCTCCCTCGCCCAGTTCTCCCATGCGGCCCGGGGGCCAGAAGCGATAGAACGCCCGGCCGATGATCTCTTTCTGGGGGAGAAAGGGGGAGCCCGGCCAGAAGCGGCCATCCCAGCTGTTGGCGCGGTTGTCGCCCAGCACCAGCACCGATCCCACCGGTACGACGGCGTTGAGCGTGCGGCAGGGGCCTGCTCCCTGGCTGTCGACCGGGCAATAACTCTCGACGTAAGGCTCCTTGAGCACGGTGCCGTTGATGGTGATCCGTCCGCGGGGATCGACAACCACGCGCTCACCGGGCAGGGCCACGACGCGCTTGATGTAGGCATCGCAGGCGGGGTCCTGCAGCCCGGGCAGGGAACCCACCACTGGAATGTTCACCAGCAAGCAGCGCCACGGACCACCGCTGTGCTCCCGGCGCAGGGCAGGATCGAAATGGAAGGGGGAATTAAAGACCAGAATTTCGCCGCGGCGCGGCTGCCTGTTCCGCAGGGAGAGCTTCTCCACCAGCAGGCGATCGTTGATCTCCAGCCCCGGCAGCATCGATCCGGAGGGAATGAAGCGCGCTTCCAGCAGAAACTGACGGATCCCCAGTGCTACCGCCAGGGTGACGAGCACGCTGCGCCAGAACGCCCAGGCGCTCTCCGGCTCGCTGCCTTGGGGGCGCGGGGAAGGCTGCTCAGGGTTCGCGGACGTTTCTGGAGGCCTTGGCAGATCCTCAGTGGTCAAGGGAGTTCCGGTAGCGGAGGGGAGCGCCGCGAGGGCGACAGAGTCGACATGAAACCATAGACGCCCAGAGATGTTCCCTTCCGTTCCTACCCTGACGGGACTGCTTGGTGTTCATGGTCCGCCCCCGCTGGCATGCGATCCGGCCCTTCGGCAGCAATGCGGTGGCCAGAAGCTGGGATCGCTTTGTCGCGGTCTGGGCCAGCGTCAACTTGCTGTGGGTTTGCTTCGACCTCACCTACGTGCCGTTGCGCACCTTCTGGCTGCAGCGCAACCTTTACCCGTTGCCCTCGCTGCCGGTAGTGCTGCCGCTGCAATTGCTGCCGGACATCACGCCCTTCTACGACCCGGTGAAGGGCATCGAG
>CALFOF010000103.1 GCA_937919075.1 uncultured Cyanobium sp.
CTCGATCAGCTGGAAGGACTGGTGCAGCAGGAGCGCTGGGCCGAGCTGCGCGAGGCCCTGACGGCCGGTCAGCGCCTGCGGCCGGAGTTCCTCTAGGCCGCCATCCCTCGCCGCGCCAGCAGTTGCCGGCTCACCATCTGCGCCGACAGGCTCACGCCCGCGGTGCCCTCGCCGGGATAGATGGCATCGCCGCAGAGCCAGAAGCCGGGCAAGGGGGTGCGGCTGGCCAGCCCGAAGGGGCCGAAGCGGGAGGGGTGCTGGCTCAGCCCGCCCACGAACCCGAAGGGCCTGCCGGTCCAGCGGGCGAAGCTGCGCGGCGTGGACAGTTCCGCGTGGCGGTAGTGCGCCGGCGTGAGCCTGAGCAACCGGTTCAGCCCCGCCTGAAGCCCCGCCAGGGCCGTCTGTTTGCGGGAGTGGTAGGCGGCTTCGTCGCCCTCGAACCAGGGCCGTGCCGGGGTGAACACGCTGGCGATCACGGTGGCCTCCCCCGCCGGCGCGCGGCCATCTCCCTCACGGCTCACCGACACGAACAGGGAGCCAGGGTCGGCCCAGTCGAGCTGCAGGTGAGCGGGGCAGTCGGCCGGCAGGGCGTTGCGCTCCACCGCCGCATACAACACCAGCGCGCCACTGGGATCCTCCAAGTGCTGCAGCCGGGCTGCGTAGCCGGCCGGCAGACCCCCCGCTGGCAGCAGTTCGGGCAAGGCCTGGGGGGGAAGGCTGCAGACCAGCTCACGGGCGAGCAACTGCCAGTGGCTGCCGCCTGGGCCTGTGCCATGCACCCTCCAGCCCTCGCCGTGCTGGTGCAGCTCACA
This sequence comes from uncultured Cyanobium sp., assembly GCA_937919075.1. Lineage (GTDB taxonomy): Bacteria > Cyanobacteriota > Cyanobacteriia > PCC-6307 > Cyanobiaceae > MW101C3. The sequence goes on from CALFOF010000103.1 coordinate 813, forward strand.
CACCCGGTGCCGCAAGCGCAACCTGCCGCCGGCGCGCGCCAACCCCAGCTCCAGTGGGTCGCTCAGCGCCTGCATCGAGGGCGCCAGATGGAACAGGCCCAGGGGCTCCTGAGCCATCGACAGCACGCTGGCGCCATACAGCGCGGCGGTGCGGTGGGCCGGTTCCTGGGAGTAGAGGCGCAGCTGCAGATCGAGAAAGCGCCGCAGCCGTGCGTCGCTGGCGCAGCCCGTGAGCTGCAGCAGATCGGCGATCGTGCTCCCCACCAGCACCCCGCTGGCCAGATTGGCGGGGCGCAAGGCCCCCAGCAGCTGGCCCAGGTCCCAGGGGCTGCGGGGCGGCAGCACCGGTCCCCGCCCCGCAAAGCCCCAGTTGGCCTGGTGAATCGCTGCGCACAGCCCCCAGAAGCGCTCTGAACCCGGGAAGTGTTGCTGCCGTTCCTGCCGCCAGCGCTCGGGATCACGCCAGAGTCGCACCGCCGGCTGGCCATCGGCCAGATCCACAACGCAGCCGGGATCCAGGGGGGTGGCTTCCGGTGCCTCCACCCCCAGCTGCTCGAAGATACGCGCGTGAATGCCGCCCGGCTCCAGGCCGGCCACCTGGGTGGCCCCCACATCGAACACATAGCCACGGCGCCGGAAGGTGCCAGCGCAGCCGCCGCTCTGGTGATGGGCTTCGAGCAGCTGCACATCCAGGCCCTGGCGTGCCAGCAGGGCCGCTGCCGTAAGGCCGCCGATGCCGGCGCCTAGCACGGCCACATCGCAGCTGCCTTTCGCCGTGCCGGCCTCTGCGCCCACCTTCGCGGCCTCGCCAGAGAAGAGCCGGCATGCTGGCAGTGGTGACGGGGTGGCCGTGGCACACGATTCGCTGGCGGCCTGGGTGCAGCAGGTGTTTCAGGCGCCATTGCTGGCTCGTCAGCCAGTGGGGGGCGGCTGCATCCACCGCGCCTGGCAGTTGCAGCTCGCCGATGGCCGCCGCTTCTTTGCCAAAACCAATGGCGCTGCGGCGCTGCCCATGCTTCAGGCCGAAGCGGCCGGCCTCCAGGCCCTGGCGGCCGCCGCTGATGCCGATCTGGTGGTGCCGCGGCCCCTGCATTGCGCGCTGGTGGAGGGGGAAGCGCTAATGGTGTTGCCGTGGCTGACGCTGGTGCATGGCGGCACCTCGCAGGCCTGGAGCGACTTCGGAGCTGGTCTTGCGCGCCTGCACCGGCGCAGCGCCGCCGGCCAGCCGCAGCGGTTCGGCTGGTCCCACGACAACTTCATCGGGACGAACCCCCAGCGCAACGGCTGGCAGGACCGCTGGGGGCGCTTCTTCGCCGAGCGGCGCTTGGGCGTGCAGCTGGAGCTGGCGGCGGCGAAGGGCAAACAGCTACGCGGCGGGGAGCAGCTGCTGGCAGACCTGCCCGGCTGGCTCGACGCCCACGACCCCGATCCCTGCCTCGTGCATGGCGATCTGTGGAGCGGCAATGCCGCGCTTCTGCAGGATCCACCGCTGCCGGCCCTGTTTGATCCGGCCGTCTACCGCGGCGACCGGGAAGTGGACCTGGCCATGGCGCGGCTGTTTGGCGGCTTCCCGGCGGACTTCTTTCTGGGCTACGGGCGCGCATGGCCATTGCCGCCGGGCGACGTGCGCCGGCGGCATGTTTATGACCTTTACCACCTGCTCAATCACGCCAACCTGTTCGGTGGCGGCTACTGGAGGCAGGCGCAGGAGTTAATCGACCGGCTGATCTAAGCCTCAGCCCAGGTATTCCTGCCGCAGGGTGCGGACGCGTTCCAGCACGACGGAGCGCTTTTCGCTGGTGGTGAGATTCTTCCAGCTCCAGGTGCCCACCACCACCAGGCCCAGCAGCTCGAGCAGGCCGGGAACCACGGGCAGCAGGTTGATCGTGTCGAGCACCCCTTTGATCAGGATCTGGGCCACGATCACGGCCAGCAGGATGCCGAGCGCCTTGCCGGCCTTGCCGGCCTGGTTCCAGTCCACCTGCTCAAGGGTCTGGTTCACCTTGGTGAGGATTTCGCCGTAGCGGGAGTTGAAGCTCGCCCCGGTGTCACTGCTCTCAGCAGCGGGCACATGGCTGCTGGTCTCCACGTCCTGCTCGGTGATTGTTTCGGACATCAAAGGAGCGGGGTTTGGGGAAGGCCCATAACGTATCGGTATGGGTGGCTCTTGGCCAGAACAGCTGCGGATCGATCGGCGCGCCCTGACGGTTCTTGAGGCGATCATGCGAGCGGCCCACCCCCGGGAGGGCTGCGCTCTGCTGATTGGCCCTGACCCGTCGGGCCTGGGCCGGTCAGAGTGCTGCTGGTTGGTCTGCGCGGTATGGCCATGCCTGAATGTGTGGGAACCGGAACAGGAGCGTCATCGGCGTTTTGCCCTTGATCCGCGCGAGCATCTGCTGGCACAGAAGTGGGCGCGCAGCCGCGGCCTATCGGTGATTGGTGCGGCGCACAGCCATCCCGCCAGCGCGGCGGTGCCTTCGGCGCTTGATCTGGAGCTGGCGGTGCCTCCCACCGTGTTGCTGATCGCCTCAGGCCTGCACCACGAACTGCGGGGCTGGTGGCTGACGGAGGCCGGCGGTGGTACCGAGGCCCAGTCGCTGCCGCTGTGCCTGGCGTCGGATCGTGAGGCAAGGCCCGGGGGTTTGGGAGACTGAAGCACGTGCCGCTCGAGCGGCTGTTCTGGCCACCGGCCTTTCGCCCATGCTTCCTCCCGACACCACCGGCGTCCAGCTCACTCCCGATGAGGTGGCCCGCTTCTCACGCCACCTGATCCTGCCCGAGGTGGGCATGGAAGGGCAGAAGCGCCTCAAAGCCTCCTCGGTGCTCTGTGTGGGCACGGGTGGCCTTGGTTCTCCCCTGCTGCTCTATCTGGCCGCTGCTGGCGTCGGCCGCCTCGGCATCGTGGATTTCGATGTGGTGGACAGCAGCAACCTGCAGCGCCAGGTGATTCACGGCACCAGCTGGGTGGGCAAGCCGAAGATCGAATCGGCCCGGCACCGCATCCATGAAATCAACCCCCACTGCCAGGTTGATCTCTACGAAACGGCGCTCACCAGCGAGAACGCGCTCGAGATCATCGCCCCCTACGACGTGATCTGCGATGGCACCGATAACTTCCCTACCCGTTATCTGGTGAACGACGCCTGCGTGCTGCTCAACAAGCCCAACGTCTACGGCTCGATCTTCCGCTTCGAGGGCCAGGCCACGGTGTTCAACTACCAGGGTGGGCCGAACTACCGCGATCTGTTCCCCGAGCCGCCACCGCCAGGCATGGTGCCTTCCTGCGCCGAAGGCGGAGTGGTGGGCGTGCTTCCGGGCATCATTGGAATGATCC
>CALFOF010000104.1 GCA_937919075.1 uncultured Cyanobium sp.
TGCTGGCGACTGTGCTGCCGCGCCTGCGGCCCGGCGGTGTGGTGGTGATCCCGCTGGCCACCGTGGAGGCGCTGGCGGAGCTGCGGCCGGTCCTGGAGCGGGGCCAGTTGGAGGTAAGCGTGAGCCAGCATCAGGCCTGGCGCGGAGCGCCCCTGGCCGATGGCACCCGCCTGGCGCCGCTCAACCCGGTGCTGGTGCTGAAAGGGCGGCGTTCAGCGGCCCCAGGCGAAGGCGGCCGGTAGGGCGGCCACCGGCAACGGGCCCGACTCGGCAACAGGAATGGGGATGATCAGGTGGCAGCCGATCCCATCGATTGCCAGCGATTCACCAAGTCAATGTCTGGCGGTCGTTGGCGCTGAACGCGATCACCGACCGGCCCCGGCTTCGGCTCCCGTTGGCATCGCGGTCGAGATCCAGCCGCGGTGGGTTGTCGAGGTTTTCGCGACACGAAGACAGCGCCCGGTCGCTGGTGGTGGTGCAGCAGCTGCGCTCAGCTCCCCGCGCCGGTGCCCTGCAGCCAGCGCAGCGACGCCGGGCTGCCCACCACGATCCCGAGCCGCTGGGCTTCGTGGGCCTGCAGCTCCACCACCCCATCGGCGGGCTCCACCGGCCCGTAGCTGGGGCACGGCAGGCGCGGACAGGGCGGCACGGCGGCATCGATTGCGATCACCCGCCCCTGGCGCAGGTAGATCAGATCAAGCGGCTGGCGAATGCGGTGCATCCAGAAGCTCACCGGGGCGGGTGGATCAAAGCGAAACCACATGCCCCGTAACGGCCCGAGCGGGGACCGCTCCATCAACCCCAGGGCCAGCTGGCGCGCGCTGCGCGGCACCTCCAGTTGTATGCAGCCGGCCGGCGGGGGCGCCGCCGGGGCAGGCTGCTCCAGGCACCACTCGGCCTCCAGCGGCAGAAACTGCGGGGCGTGTTGTGGCGTGGGTTCCGCGCCGGCCCTGGCGGCTCCTGTGGCCCCGACCGGCCCGACCAGCAGCACCGCCATCAGCCCCCGGAGGGCCGACAGGGCTGCGGGCAGCGGCGCGCTGGGGTGCACGGGTGTGGCTGTCATGGCGCCGCCTTGCCGCTGGGGGGCTGGCGATCGCAGAGGCAGTAGCCCCGGCCCCGCACCGTGTGGATCAAGCGACGCTCGCCCCCTTCCTCCAGCTTTTGGCGCAGGTAGCGCACATACACCTCCACCACGTTGCTGGCGGCTTCGCTCTGGTCGTCCCAGGCCTCGCGCAGGATCTGGTCGCGGCTGAGCACCTCGCCCGCCTGGCGCACCAGCAGCACCAGCAGCCGGTATTCACGGCCCGTGAGCGTGAGCACGCGGTTGCCGCGCTGGGCCCGTTTGAGGCTGGGGTCGAGCCGCAGATCGGCCACCTCCAGCACGCCTTTGATCGGCAGGGGCTGTGAGCGGCGCTGCAGGATCAGCCGCAGCCGCATCAGCAGATCACTGGCACCGGCCGACGACAGCCAGAAATCATTGGCACCGGCGCTGAGGCACTCGGAGCGGCCTTCCACGCTGTCGTGCACGATGTCGAGCAGCAGGGGGACGCGCTCCATCGTGAGCCGCAGGGCGGGAATGCTGAGGGCGCCGATCTCCCCCGACAGCAGCACCACGGCGGCCGGTTCCGGCAGGGAGCCTGCCAGGGCGGTGCTGTAGCCGGACGCTTCCAGCCGCGGCGCCATCGCTTCGGCCTCCTGGCCGATCAGCAGGATCAACGGCTGGCTCACGCCCATTCCGCCCCAGGGTCCTGGTGCGGGCCGCCGCCATGCTCATGGCTGTCGGGTTTGGCCACATGCGGCAGGCCCCAACCCAGCTTGTTGCGCAGCACCTGGAAGAACTCGTGGTCTTGAAGCCGCACGAAACGGGCCGCATGCTCACTGCGGCGGATCAGCACCCGGTCTTCCGGCCACACGTAGCAGCCGGCGCTGCCGTCCACCACCATCATCAGCCGCTCGGGCGTGGCGGGGAACACGGTCACCGGCTCCCGGTCGCTGAAGACCAGGGCGCGGGAGGCCAGCGAATGGGGCGCGATCGGCGTGAGCTGCAGCACCGGGCAGTCGGGGGTGATCACCGGCCCACCGGCGGAGAGGGCGTAGGCGGTGGAGCCCGTGGGCGTCGAGAGGATCACCCCGTCGGCGGAGATGTCCACCGGCACATGGCGGCCGATGGCGATCTCGAAGTGGCACATGCTGGTGAGGGGCTCCCGGTGCAGGGCCATCTCGTTGAGGCAGAGCACCTCCCAGCGGCGGTGCTCTCCACGCATCACGCTCACCACCAGCATGGTGCGCTCCTCCACCGTCCACTTGCCTTCCAGCAGTTGGTCGAGGGCCGCATCGAGCTCGTTGAGGTAGGCCTCGGCCAGGAAGCCCATATGGCCGGTGTTGATCGTCAGGATCGGCACCCCGATCGGTGCCGTCTGGCGGGCGGCCGAAAGCACGGTGCCATCCCCGCCGAGCACCACCGCCAGCTGCATCTGGGGGTGAAAGCTGGACGGCACGCAGGCGGTGTAGCCGAGGCTGCGCAGATGCGTGTCGGGGTTGGCGAAGCCCACCATGCCGCCGGAACTGCTCACCCGCACCACCGTGGAACCGGCGGCGATGAAGCGCGCCTCGATCGCATCGGCGGTGCGGACGGCCACAGCCTTGCCGTCGTTGACGATCAGTCCGACGCAGGGCACCGATCGCGCGCAGGGATTTCGAGAGTTTATGAGAGGGTTCGGGTTCTCAGGGGGTGCTGGCGGTGAGGGGATCCTGGCGGGCGTGCCGCAGGCTCAGAACTGTTCGAGGAAGCGCAGATCGCTGGTGTAAAGGCGGCGGATGTCATCGATGCCGTGGCGCACCATGCAAAAACGCTCCACTCCCAGCCCGGCGGCGAAGCCGCTCCAGCGCTCGGGATCCAGCCCCAGCCCCTCCAGCACCGCCGGATCCACCATCCCGCAGCCCATCACCTCCAGCCAGCGGCCGCGCCACTGCACGTCCACCTCGGCGGAGGGTTCGGTGAAGGGGAAGTAGCTGGCCCGGAACCGCACCGGCAGGTCGCCGAAGAAGGCCTGCAGAAAGGTGGTGACCGTGCCGCGCAGGTGGCTGAAATCCAGCCCTTCGTCGATCGCCAGCACCTCCACCTGGTGGAACACCGGCGAATGGGTGGCATCCACCGCATCGCGCCGATACACGCGTCCCGGCGCCACGATCCGCACCGGCGGTGGGTTCTGCTCCAGATGGCGGATCTGCACCGGCGAGGTGTGGGTGCGCAGCAGGGTGTGGGCCGTCAGATAAAAGGTGTCCTGCATGTCCCGCGCCGGGTGGTGGGGCGGGATGTTGAGTGCAGTGAAGTTGTAGTGATCGGTCTCCACCTCCGGGCCTTCCTCCACCCGGTAGCCGAGGCCGGCGAAGATGTCGACGATCTCTTCGGTGGTGGTGATCAGCGGATGGCGGTGGCCGGCGGGCACGTAGCGGCTCGGTGCGGTCACGTCGAGGCTTTCGCCCCGCAGCTTCTCGGCCATGGCGGCCTCGCGCAGGGCCTCCAGCCGTTCGTTCAGCAGCGCCTGCAGTTGCTCCTTGAGCAGGTTGGCCCGCTGCCCCACCAGCGGCCGCTCCTCGGCCGAAAGCTTGCCCATGGCGCCCAGCACCACCGACAGCCGTCCCTTCTTGCCCAGTAGCGCCACCCGCAGTTGCTCCAGGTCGGCGGCGGCGGGAGCCGCGCGCAGCTCGGCGGCCGCTTCGGCCTCAAGGGCATCGAGTTGATCGGTGAGCTGCTGGAGGCTGATCGTGGCGCTCACGGAGGGGTGGCGTAGCGGTTCGACTGTACGGATCCGGGCCGCCTAGGTTGCCGCCAGGCTGGATTCCTCCACCTTTGCCGCCGCTGTGCTCGCGCCGATGCCTCCCCTCAGCATCCTGATCAGCAACGACGATGGGGTGTTCGCCGAGGGCATCCGCACCCTGGCCAATGCCGCCGCCGCTCGGGGCCATCGGGTCACGGTGGTGTGCCCCGACCAGGAACGCTCCGCCACCGGCCATGGCCTCACCCTGCAGACCCCGCTGCGGGCGGAACGGGCCGATGCCCTGTTCGACGAAGGGGTCATCGCCTGGGCCTGCAGCGGCACCCCTTCCGATTGCGTGAAGCTGGCCCTGGGCCGGCTGCTGACGGAACCGCCCGATCTGGTGCTCTCCGGCATCAACCACGGCCCCAACCTGGGCAGTGATGTCTTTTATTCCGGCACGGTGTCGGCGGCGATGGAGGGCACCCTGGAGGGGCTCAAGGCGCTGGCGGTGAGCAGCGCCTGCTTCAACTGGCGCGAATTCGCCCCGGCGGCCAGGCTGGCGCTGGAGGTGGCCGAGCAGATGCTTGCTGGCGGCTGGCCCGAGGGCCTGCTGTTGAACCTCAACGTGCCGGCTCAGCCCGCTGCCACGATCGGCCCGGTGCGCTGGTGCCGGCCGGCCGTGCGCCGCTATGTGGATCAGTTCGATTGCCGCACCGATCCGCGCGGCCGCACCTATTACTGGCTCGCCGGTGAGGTGGTCAACGATCTGGAGGCGGCCACCGCCGGCCCGCGCGACTGGCCCACGGATGTGGAGCAGGTGCACAGCGGCGGCGCGGCGCTCACACCGCTGCAGCCGGAACTGTTCTGGCGCGGGGCGCTCACGCAGCTGGCGGGGCTCGATCCCCTGCTGGCGCTGCCGGCGCCAGGGTCTCGCTCAGCCGGGCCGCTCTGACGGCAGCGGCCGGTACACCCGTTGCAGCAGCCACAGGCTGAGCAGCAGGCCCACCAGGTGGGCGAACAGCACCTGGGTGTTGCTCAGCACCGAGAGCATCTCGATCGAGGTGATCGGCAGGCCCATCACTCTGCTGCCGGTGCCGCCGGGCGATGTGATCTGGGCGCCGAAGAAACCGGGCACCTGCATCGAGGCCTGCACGAACAGGCTGCCGGCCAGGGCTTGATAGCCCACCGCCGCCAGGGTGAGGCCCAGCAGATCGCCGATCACGCTGCGTTTGATCAGCCGCCCCGTTTCGCCGCGGCTGGGCCGCACCGGGCTGGCCAGGGCGCGGCCGCAGCGCACCATCAGCCAGCCCTGCCAGAGGCTCCAGAGCAGCACGAAAAACGACAGGGTCGTGAGCGACAACCCGGGACCCAGCCCCAGGGCTCGCTGGGTGTTGGCCATCAGCCGGGAGCCGATGTTGTTGAAGATCAACACCCCCACCACCACCACGGCCAGCACCACCTGGGTCCAGAAACGGATCCAGGCCAGGCGACGCACCGCCGCGGAAACCTGCTGGAGATCGAGGCGATCGGCCATCGGCGGCGCTGGCGGGGGAAGGGCGAATGGCAACAAACTTGGCATGGCCGGCCACCCGTGCGGCGAAGCCCTGACCACCAAGCCCCAGCACCTGGCGCCGCGTGGAAGGATGGGCCCCTGCGGGAACCGTCTGGACAGTTGATACCGCTGCGATCTCCCCAGGATGCCCTCACCCCCACCGCCGTCGCTCTCGGGAGTTTCGACGGCCTGCACCAGGGGCACCAACGGGTGATCGCCTCAATCGCTGCCGCCCCCACGCCGGGTCTGGTGCCCACGGTGGTGAGCTTCTGGCCCCATCCCCGCGAACTCCTGCACGGCGAACCCCGCCTGCGGCTCGATCTGCCCAACGACAAACTCTCCCTGCTGGAACCCTTCGGCATCCGCCAGTTGGTGCTGGTGCCCTTCACCCGGGAGCTGTCCTGCCTCACACCGCAGGAGTTCGTCGAGCGGGTGCTGGTGGGGGCCCTGCAGTGCCGCGAGGTGGCGGTGGGCGAGAACTTCCGCTTCGGCGTGAACCGCTGCGGCGATGCCACAGCCCTGGCCGCGATCGGCGCTTTGCACGGCCTGAAGGTGTCGGTGCTGCCGATGCTGTGGGATGGCAGCGAACGGGTGAGCAGCAGCCGCATCCGCCGCGCCCTGGCCGCCGGCTGCATCGCTGAGGCCGGCCGCCTGCTGGAACGGCCCTACCGGTTCTGCGGCACCGTGGTGCGCGGGCGGCGGCTGGGCCGCACGCTCGGCTGGCCCACGGCCAACCTGGAGGTGGACGGGCGCAAATTCCTGCCGCAGGAGGGGGTGTATGCCGCTCTCGCCTGGGCCCACGGCAGCGGCCCGATGGCAGCGGTGATGAACCTGGGGCCACAGCCCACGGTGGATCCCCTGGCGCCCTCGGCGGTGGAGGTGCACCTGCTGGATCGCCAGATCGAGCTGGAGGGGCGCGAGCTGGAGGTGCAACCGCTGGCGCTGCTGCGGTGCCAGGAGCGCTTCGAGAGCCTCGATGCGCTCAAGGCCCAGATCGGCCGCGATGCCGAGCAGGCCCGCGCCCTGATCACCGACCGCGTGCTGGCGGCGGCGCTGGCCAGCTCAGCTGGCGGGATAGGCGTTCGTGAGGCCCCAGCTGATGAAGGCGGCAATGCCACCCAGCAGCAGAATCCCTGAAACCAGCACCCACATCGGACTGTCGCCGCCGCCGGAATTCATGGGCTCTGGGAATGGCCCCTCACCCTAACGAGGGTGTCCCGCCGCGTTCCAACATTCCCGCCGCGCCATCGCGGCGTTGCCTGCCGGCTTGCCACCCGCCGGGCTCACAGGCTCACAAGCTCACCGCCTCGCCGTTGCCCGCCTCAACCCTTCCCCTGCTCTGATGGACGACCCTTCCTCTGCCCCTGCTCCAGAACCCATGGAGCCGCTTGCGGAGCCGGCGGTGCTGCGCCTGTTGGATGCCAATCTCGACCGCGCCCGGGAGGGCCTGCGCGTGATCGAAGACTGGTGCCGCTTCGGCCTCGGCCGCGACGACCTGGTGGCCCGCTGCAAGGACATGCGCCAGCGGCTCGGCCGGCGCCATCAGGACGTCTATAAACAGGCGCGCCACAGCGCCACCGATCCGGCGGCGGGCATGACCCATCCGGCCCAGCAGCAGCGGCTTGGCTCCGCGGCGGTGCTGGGGGCCAATGCCGCCCGGGTGCAGGAAGCCTTGCGGGTGCTCGAGGAATTCGCCCGCAGCAGCGATCCGGCGCTGGCGGCAGAGGCCTCAGCGCTGCGCTATCTCGCCTACGACCTGGAAGTGGCCGTGCTGCAGGCCACGGCGGGCCTGGGCAACCGGCGCCAGCAGCTGGCCGCCTGCCGGCTGTATCTGATCACCAGCCCCTGCTCCAGCCTCGACGCCCTCGAAACCATCGTGGCGGCGGCCCTGGAGGCGGGAGTCAAGCTGGTGCAATACCGGGCCAAGCAGGCGGATGACAGCCAGCGCTTCGCCGAAGCCACTGCCCTGCGCCGGCTCTGCGCCCGCCATGGCGCCCTGTTTCTGGTGAACGATCGGGTGGATCTGGCCCTGGCGGTGGAGGCCGATGGCGTGCATCTGGGCCAGGGGGATCTGCCCCCGGCGATGGCCCGCCGCCTGCTCGGCCCGGAGCGCCTGATCGGCCGCAGCACCCATTGCATCGAGCAGCTGCGCCAGGCCGTGGCCGACGGTTGTGACTACGTGGGCGTGGGGCCGGTGCATGCCACGCCCACCAAGCCCGGCCGTGCGCCGGTGGGGTTCGGCTATCTCAGCGAGGCCGCGGCGGAGAGCCCGCTGCCCTTCTTCGCGATCGGCGGCATCGAGGCCGGCACGCTCGCTCCGGTGCTGGCGGCCGGCGCGCGAGGGGTGGCGGTGGTACGCGCGATCATGGAGGCCCCCGATCCGGCGGCGGCCAGCCGGGAGCTGCTGGCCGCCCTGCCACCACTCCCATGACCACCTCATTCGCATGCCGCTGCCGTGACCATCTCCCTGCAACTCAACGGTGAAGCCCGCCACTGCCCGGATGGCCTCAGCCTGCAGCAGGCGCTGCAGCACTTCGGCTATGAACCCCGTCTGGTGGTGGTCGAGTTCAACGACGAGGTGCTCGCCCGTCGGCAGTGGCCGGAGCAGCAGCTCAGCGAGGGCGACGTGTTGGAAGTCGTCACCATCGTGGGGGGTGGTTCCTAGATTCGGTTCATTCGCAGCGGCAACTGACGTGTTCTCTTCCCAAGCCACCGGCCGTGTCAGCGCAGGGCGCCGGCGCTTCTCGGCCTGGCTGGTGCTGCCGTTCCTGCTCAGCGCCCTGGTGATGTTCGCTGCGCCGCAGCCAAGCCAGGCCGCCAGCGGTGGCCGCATCGGCGGCGGCAGTTTCCGCTCCGCCCCCTCCATGCCGCGCAACTTCAGCGGCGGTGGCGGTGGTGGTTTCGGTGGTGG
>CALFOF010000105.1 GCA_937919075.1 uncultured Cyanobium sp.
TTCCACATCGGTGATCGCCCAGATGCCACCCACCAACAACTTGGGATAGCGCTTGATGACGTCCACATGGATGGGCACCTTCTTGAGCCCGAGGTTGGTGAACTCCACCTCGTAGACGCCGCCCTTGTCGTTGAGCTCCACGGTGAGCTTGTCGATCACCTTGTGGGTGCCGCGCTCCTTGATGGTGGATTTGATCAGCTCCGCCTGGTTGCGGTGCACGTAGTGCTTGGCGAGGATGCGCCGCACCGAGGCCAGACCCTCGGTGATCAGGATGGGGTCATCGGTGGCGCAGTGCTGGCCGAGCAGATACTCGAGCACGTAGGTGGGTACCACTGCGTTCTGCTTGAGCTCGGTGGTGAGGTCTTTGCGCACCACCAGGCCCGGGAAGTGCTCCAGGATCTTCTGATCCAGGCAGCTGGGGGTCCGCGCGGATGGTTCGCCACTGCGCCCGGAGGCAGCGGCGGTGGTCTCGGCGTGGGCTCTGGCCATGGGCTCAGAAGTCATCGAAGTCGTTGCCGAAGGCCCGTTGCAGCTTGAGCTCCACAGTTTTGCTCGGATCCGGCACCGGGTCGTTCACCCCTGCCACCCAGCGTTCGAAGCGCAGTTCGATCGGCTGGTTGTTGTAGGACTCGGCCGCATTGGAGAGCAGCAGTTCCAGCCGCTGTTCCCGCTCGCGCGGCTCGGCAGCGGTGGAGTCGAAGACCAGCGTTTTGGGCTCACACAGCAGGGTGTCATCGGCCTTGGCATAGAGCGCCACCCGCAGGCTGATCGGCAGCAGCTTGGGCCCGGTGGCCTCGCGTTGGAACAGCGACACCGGCACCTTGCCGGTGGTGACCTTGGCGGGAACGCGCAGCACCTCTACATCCACCGGGCGGGAATCGTCTTTGCGCTCGCGCTTCAGCCGGATCACCGGCACCACCACCTCCTGCAGGGAGAGCCCACCATGCACGAAACGTGAACCCGAGCCCTTGATCGGAAAGCGCCCCAGGGACAGGGGGAAGACGGCGCTCCAGGTGCCCATGAAGCCGAGGGCCTGAGCCGTGAACACCTTCAGCCCTCTGGCGGGATCAATCTCCTCGCCGTAGGCAAAGCGGCGGTTCTTGAAGGTGAGGGCATCCGCCGGCGGGAAGAGGGCTTTGTCGCCGCCATCGACCGCCTCCTGCTGGAAGAGGAAACCGTGGTCGGCGGTGATCACCACATGGCTGCCGTTGAGATTGGCGATCTTGCGCAGGATTGCCTGCAACTCCTCGAAGGCCTGCTCCACGGCCTCGAAGGTGCTGGCCTCGGTGTTGAGCTTGTCGCCCACCTGATCGATGCGGTTGTGAAAGATCACGATCAGGTCGTTGTCCCGGGTGAGGGCACGGCCATCGCTGCGGCTGTTGAGGCCGAGGAACTCCTCCGCCTGAATCGCCCTGGCGCGGCCATCGTGATGGGCCTTGAGGATCTTGTCGCGGTTGTCGGTGCCGCTGGCACTCTGGCCATCGACTGCCACGGTGGCATCAGCTGGGTTGATGGTGATCTGGGCACCGGGCAGCAACGCGGCCATCCCCAGCTGGGTGTAGCTGGGCAAGGCACCAAAGAGGGCCTCCAGCTCGGCGCTCCAGCCCTTGCCATGGGTGAGCTGCTGGGCCAACTCACAGGCCGCCTCATAACGAAGGGCATCGGAGATCACCACAAACACGCGCTGCCCCCTGGCCAACAGGGGATTCACATAGCGGGCATGGAACTCCTTCTGCCTGGGGAGGGCCTCTGCCTGCCAGGTGGTGAGCTTGGCCACCTGATCACTCCAGTGATCGGAGAGGGGCAGCAGGAAGTTGTTGACGTAGTGGTTCTCCACCCACCCCTTGAGCCCTTCCATCAAGCCGGGCTGGCCGTAGGCACGCAGATTGGCGATGCAGAGGCGATAGGCCTGATCGAGGCGCCACCAGCGCTCCACATAGAGCAGCAGGCCATTGTCGAGGGAGGCCACGCTGAGATCGGTGCTGGCCAGGAGGCTGCGCAGCTCAATCGCCTGCTCGATCGCCAGATAGCCGCGGCGGTGCCGCTCAAACCAGGTGGAACTGCGCCGGCTGCGGATCAGCTCCAGCAGCTTGGCGGCCGGTTCATCGGCCTGGAAACCCTGCACCAAGCGATGGAGGGTGTAGCGATCAAACAGCTCGAAGGTGTCGTCGTCGTTGAGTTGGGGATCGGTGAGATCGGCCAGCTGGGCCTCGATCTGGAGGGTGTCTGCCAGCAGGGCAGACCAGGCCTCAAAGGAAGGCCGGCTGCTGAGGCTGTCTTTCCAGAAGCTGAGAAACACGCGGGCGTGGGGCTGCAGCAAGGGCTGCTTCTCCAGTGGATTCACGCTGCGAAAGAAGACGGTGACGAAATCCCGCAGTGAGGAAAAGTGGGGATCGCCATGCTTCCGGAACTTTCTGTGCACCGCCTGCCAGAACGGTTCCACCAACTGGAGCAGATCGGTGCCTTTGGAGTTGCTGTCACTCAGCAGCGCCACCACTGGGTCGTCGAGGTCGAGGGCGGCCGGATCCAGCTGGCTGAGAAAAAAGAGCAGAAGCTTGTCGATGTCGGCCGGCACCCCGGCCAGCACCGCCATCATCTTGAGCCGAATTGAGTGGGCGTCGTCGGTGGAGCGCAGCTGTTCCTTGAGCTTCTGGGTGCGCACCATCGAGCGAAAGAAGGCGCTGTGCTGCTTGGCAAGATCGCGGAATTCCAGGGTGAGGCCAGCGTCCTGGATGTCGAGAGAGGCGCGGTCGGCCTTGAACTCATGGCCGGCGAGCAGCAGATCGAGCAGCCAGTTGTCTTTCTCCTGGGGCTTCTCGCTGGGGAAATAGAGCAGAAAGCGCTGCTGGCTGGGGCTGCGGGCGATCACCACCTTGTTGGCGAATTCATTGCCTTCCACCCGCCGCTTCTGCACACCCTTGCCGGCATAGCTCGCAAATGCATCGCTCCATTCGCCTGCGGCGTCGTACCAGAACACGAGCCGTTTACGGGCCAGGGCCGCATCGAGGCTGTCGTGGATGCGAGTGGTGATGGGAAAGCTGCCGGTCATGGCGCAGGCCAGGGATTGATCAGCGAAAGGCCCACGTCTTGGGTCAGGTGAAGGTTGCCGGCTCGGGGCCGGAGGTTCGCTGCGGCAACGCAAGCTCCACACCGCCCAGGTCGGCGAAGTGGGCGCGGAGGCGGCGGCCCAGGCCAGTGGGTCCGGCGGCGGATGGTGGCGATGGCATCAGCGTGACCCCCTGGAGGCGAAGGCGCGACTTGAGCTTTTTGACGAGGTTGCGGAGTGTGAGGGAAGCCATCGGGCCAAGCCCCCTTGGCA
>CALFOF010000106.1 GCA_937919075.1 uncultured Cyanobium sp.
GCTGCCGCGGCCGTGGAGGGCCCCTCGATGACGCTCGCCCGCGCCGGGCTGCGGGCCCTGCAGGTCCATCCCTGCGGGCAGCGCCGCCGGGCGGTGGAGGCCTTCTACCAGCGCTGGCAGGAGAAGCCGGTGATCCTCGATGCCTGGTTCGCGCTGGAGGCCAGCGCCCCCTTTGCCGATGGGCTGGAGCGGGTCGCTGCTCTGCTGGCCCATCCGCGCTTCGATCCAGCCGCTCCCAACGCGATCCGCGCGGTGCTGGGGGGCTTGTCCGCCAATACGCCGGTGTTCCATGCGGCCGACGGCACGGGCTACCGGTTCATGGCCGAACAGATCGTGGCGCTCGACCGCCGCAACCCGATCACGGCGTCGCGGCTGGCCAAGCTGTTCAGCCGCTGGCAGAGCTATGGGCCGGCGCGGGCTGCGCGCATGCGCGAGGCACTGGAGCAACTGGCTGCGGCCGAACTCTCCGCCAACACCCGCGAAGTGGTGGAGCAGTGCCGCTCGATCGGCGCCCGCGACGGCGCGGCAGCTTGAAGGCGATCAGCGGGGCGCCGCCCCGCGGCCGAAAGCCTGGCGGTGCAACCGGGTGAAGGCGTCGCGCCGGAAGGAACCTCCCTCGGGCCCGGCGTAGTTGCCCCAGAGGCCTTCCCAGTAGAAATAGATCACCCCGTGGCCCCGCTGGGCCGCCAGTTCCACTTTCTGGCTGAGCGTGGCCATGTTGGGGGTGCGGCCGCCGAATCCAGCCAGGATGCCGATCTCCACTGGTAGGCCCCATTGACGGGCCTTCACCAGTGCCGGCTGATCGAGATCGCGGGCGAAACCGCGCACCGAAAAGGCGTAGTTCTGCACCACCAGATCATCCACCAGCTTGCCGAGTGCCCAGATTTCCCAGTCCTGCAGCCAGTGGTTGTAGGCGAAGCGGAAGGGGCCGGGGGAGAGGCTGATCACGGCGGCGTTGTTGCTGCGGCGTAGGTCGCGGCGCAACTCCCGCAGCAGGCCGGTGAGCTGCTGGCGCCGCCAGCTCATCCATTCGCGGTTGTTGAAATCGGTGGGAGGTTCCCTGCCCTTTTCCTTGCTGAACAGAGCCCGGGTGTAGGGGTCATAGCCCAGCTCCACCGGCCAGGCGAAGTGGTCGTCGAGCTGGATGCCATCGACACCGCAGCGCTGCACGATCTCCTGGATCAAGCCGATAAAGCGGGCGCGCACGCCGGGGTGGGCCGGGTTGAGCCACACCCGCAGATCCTTGAGCGGCGAGGTTTTCAGGTTGGCGCCATGCATGGCGTAGAGGGTGGAGCCATCGCTGCGCTGCAGCACCCATTCCGGATGGCGCTGCACCACCTCCGCGTCGGCGGGCTCCATCATTCCGTATTCGAACCAGGGGATCACCTGCATGCCGCGCCGCTGGGCGGAGCGGGTGATCAGGCAGATCGGGTCGAGCCCCGGGGCGGCCTTGAGCAGGGCCGGCTCGGTGGGCGCAAAGCGGCTGCGGTGGAAAGTGGTGCCCCGACTCCACACATTTGGGTAAACGG
The DNA here is from genome assembly GCA_937919075.1 of uncultured Cyanobium sp. GTDB lineage: Bacteria > Cyanobacteriota > Cyanobacteriia > PCC-6307 > Cyanobiaceae > MW101C3. Next base: position 1,530 of record CALFOF010000106.1, read on the forward strand.
TGTCGAAGCCTGCGGCTGCCAGTTCCTTGATGGCCTGCTCGATCCGGTTGCGGTCGTAGTAGAGGGGGCTTGGGCTGTTGGTGAGCCACACGCCCACCCGCTGGCTGGTGGCAGCAGCCGGCAGCAGGCCGAGGCCCTGCAGACCTGTGGCGAGCAGCGCCGTGACCAGCACCGGCAAGGCCTTTTTCAGGTGCACCCGCAGGGGGAAGGGCGCCTCAGAGCGGTGGCGTTCGGCAGATGTCAGCGGAACATCGAGCTCACTGAGCTTTCCTCGTGAATGCGCCAGATGGCCTCACCCAGCACGTTGGCCACCGACAGCACCTGCAGTTGCGGGAAGCGGCGGTCGTCGCTGATCGGGATGCTGTTGGTGACCAGCACCTCTTCAAACAGGCCGGGCTCGGAGAGCCGTTCGACCGCAGGCGGTGAGAACACCGCATGGGTGGCGCAGGCCAGCACGCGGGTGGCGCCCCGTTGGCGCAGCAGCCGCGCGCCGGCGCAGATGGTGCCACCGGTGTCGATCATGTCGTCGATCAGCACCGCCGTCTTGCCGGCCACATCGCCGATCACCGTGAGGCTTTCGGCCACGTTGTGCCCCGAGCGGCGCTTGTCGATGATTGCGAGCGGGGCATCGCTCATCTGCTTGGCGAAGGCCCTGGCCCGGGCCACACCGCCCACATCCGGGGACACCACCACCACCTCGCCGAGATCGCGGGTGCGCAGGTAGTCCACCAGCACCGGCGAGCCATAGATGTGGTCGCAGGGGATGTCGAAGTAGCCCTGAATCTGGGAGGAGTGCAGGTCCATCGCCAGTACCCGGTCAACGCCGGATTTCACCAGCAGGTTGGCCACCAGTTTGGCGGTGATTGATTCGCGGCCTGCCGTCTTGCGATCAGCGCGGGCGTAGCCGTAGTAAGGAACCACGGCAGTGATCTGCCTTGCCGAGGCGCGCCTGCAGGCATCCACCATGATCAGCAGCTCCATCAGATGATCGTTCACCGGAGCGCAGGTGGGTTGGATCAGAAAAACATCACAGCCGCGGATTGATTCCTGAATCTGGATATAAAGTTCACCATCGGCGAAGCGCTTGATCGCCCGCGGACCATCGGGAACACCGAGATAGGCTCCGATCTCGCGGGCCAGGGCCGGATTGGAGGTGCCACTGAACAGCCGCAGCCGCCGGGTGTCGTGGGGGGGTTGGTCCTGCTCGACCCGATCGGCTGTCAGGAAACGGGTCACGGCGGGCGTGAACGAGGTCGGCATGGAGCTGATGGTAGAAGCCTTCCGGTCGGATGCCGGCGAAACCTGGTGGTATGAAGAATGATGAACCAGTGTCTGCCGGTCGTGCCCAAACAGCGGTCTTTGCTCACGTCTCCGCTGGTGCTGGCCGGCGCCGGCCCCCGCGGACTGGCGGCTCTGCCCCTGGCGGTCCTGCGCCTGCAGTCGCTGCTGTCCCTGCCCGCCACAGCCGAACTCAGCGAGCTCGGTGCTCGGTCGGCTGAACCTGATCAACGGATGGCCGCCCTCCAGAACCAACAGGGCGGCGCACTGGTGGCGCTGGAGGAAGACCCCGGCCGCTGGCTGCCGGTGGGCACCCGCTGGGCGGAGGTGCTCGGCGCCTGGCGGCAGCCCACCCTGCTGCTGATTGCGGCTGACGATGCCGGCACCGGGCTGGCGGCGGCCTACACCGCCCTGCTCGACCGTTCTGCCGTGCCCCTGCTGGGCCTGGTGCAGTGGGGCGGGAGCTGGGATGGGCCGGCGCGCTCCTGCGAGGGTCTGCCCTGGCTGGGCGCGTTGCAGCCAGGCGAGCGGGGCGCGGCAGATGCTGAGGTGCTGCTGGAGGCCCTGAAGCTGCGCTGGCAGCGCTTCACCAGTCTCTGAATCGATCTCCCTGAATCGATGCCTGAGATCGATCCAGAAGACCCAGAGTTTGGTTTATCCCGCCGGCCAGAGTGGCTGCTCTGCTCCTGGCGCCACTTGCCGCAGGGTCTGCCCAGGCTCGCTGGTGGGTGCCAGCGGCAGCTTGTCGTAACGCACGGTGTGGGCCTGCTGGATCGCCACGTTCAGCAGGCTGAGGATTTCGATTTCCGTGAGGTTGGTGCCCACCAGCGGCTGCAGCTGCCTCACCTGCTGCGCCAGTTTTGCCGTTCCGCCAGGGCGGCCCAGCTGCCCCAGCAGGCCGCCGATCACGTTCTGCTGGCGGCTGCGCCGTCCGCTGAGGCCGTCGTCGGCGCCCTTGAAGCGCACCAGCTGCTCCACCTGTGGCCCCTTGAGCACCTGCAGCCCGCCCTGGAGATCAATCCGGTAGTTCTGGGCTTTGTCGTGGTAGCGGATGGCCTGATCCAGGTTCAGCTCCAGCCCGCCCAGGCCGTCCACCAAGGTGCGCAGCACCTGGCGCGGCATCACCACATAGCGCTCGGGCTGCCCCGGGTCGAGGCCCACCAGCTCCCCCACGCCACCGGCCGTGAGCGCAGGTCCGCCGAGCCGATAGAGGGAACCGAGGGTCTGCAATTTCTGTTGACCCGGCACCTGCACGGCCAGTTCCGTGGGCACGTTCAGCACCCGCATCGCCCCGCCCGGATCGGCCCGGATCAGCAGCAGGGTGTCGGCGTTGGCGGGGCCGGAGGGGGCAGCGCCGTTGGTGCTGGCAGCGAGGCGGTCGGCGTCGGTGCCGATCAGCAGCACCGTGATGGGCCGGATCGGCGGATCGGCCAGATCCTTGTTCAGCCCCGCTTGATCGCCGCTGATCAGGCCAGGGTCAGGCCGCGACCACACACGCTCGAACAGGGCTGCGGTGCCCACGGCGGCGAGCAGGGCCAGGCTCAGCTTCCACAGCCGGGAACCCCACCGGGCGCGGGGGCGGCCGCCGGCCTGCGCCTCGGCCGGATCCGCTGGCGGCACTGGCGCCCCGCCTGCTGCTGGCGCCGCGCCCCGCCGGCGTGCCTTGCTCCCGCCTGCCACCTTGACTCTTGCTTGCGAAGGCTCAACTGTGCCGCAGCTCCGGCACGCAAGTCGGACCTGCCGATAGGTTGAACCCCCCATGCCCCGTCAGGCCGGACGCCGCTTTGACAGCCGCCCCTCCCCTCCCTCACGAACGGGCCCGGCCCCTGCCCAAGGGCAGCACCAAACCGGCCAAGGATCTCTGCAGCGACTGCGGCCTGTGCGACAGCCGCTGGGTGGCCTACGTGCGCCAGGCCTGTGCCTTCCTCCACCAGCGCTTTGAGGCGATGGAGCAGGCCGCCCACGGCCGCAGCCGCGACCTCAGCAACGACGACGAGCTCTATTTCGGCGTCAGCCAGCGGATGGTCACGGCCCGCCTGCAGGCCCCGATCGACGGGGCTCAGTGGACCGGCATCGTGTCGCGGATCGGCGTGCGGGCGCTTGAAACCGGCCTGGTGGATGCGGTGCTGTGCGTGCAGCAGAGTCCTGACGACCGCTTCACGCCGGTGCCGGTGCTGGCCCGCACCCCCGAGCAGGTGCTGGCGGCACGGGTGAACAAGCCCACCCTCTCCCCCAACCTGGAGGTGCTGGAGCAGTTGCCCGGCAGCGGCATCCGCCGCCTGCTGGCGATCGGCGTGGGCTGCCAGGTGCAGGCGCTGCGGGCCGTGCAGCCCACCCTGCCGTTGGACGCCCTCTACGTGCTGGGTTTGCCGTGCGTGGACAATGTCAGCCGCCAGGGCCTGCAGACCTTTCTGGAAAGCGCCAGCGATTCGCCCGCCACGGTGGTGCACTACGAGTTCATGCAGGATTTCCGCATCCATTTCCGCCACAGCGATGGCCGTGAGGAAACGGTGCCCTTCTTCGGCCTCGACACGCCCCGGCTCAAGGATGTGTTCGCCCCCAGCTGCCTCAGCTGCTTCGACTACGTGAACGGCGGCGCCGACCTGGTGGTGGGCTACATGGGCGCCACCTTCGGCCGCCAGTGGCTCACGGTGCGCAACCCCCGCGGCCAGGAGCTGCTGGATCTGGTCGAGGCGGAGCTGGATCTGGCGCCGGTGAGCAGCCGCGGCGATCGCCGCGCCGCCGTGCAGCAGGGCATCGACGCTTACGACAAGGCGGTGCGCCTGCCCCGCTGGCTCGCTGAAGTGGTGGGCTTCCTTGTGCAGCGCGTCGGTCCGCAGGGGCTGGAATACGGCCGCTTCTCGATCGATTCCCACTTCACCCGCAACGCCCTGTGGCTGCGCCGCCACCATCCTGAAATGGCCGAGCGCCACATCCCGGCCTTCGCCAAGGCGATCGTGGCGCGTTACCGCCTGCCGCGCCCGTGAGCGACGCCGCCCTTCCCCCAGGCCCCGGGACAGCGGGACGTTGCGGAGTGCTGCTGCACCCCACGGCCCTGCCGGGCACGCCCGGCTGCGGCAGCTTCGGCGCGGCTGCCCATGCCTGGATCGACCTGCTGGCAGACCACGGCATCGCCGCCTGGCAGTTGCTGCCGCTGGCCCCCGCCGACGGCACCGGCTCTCCGTACAGCTCCCCCAGCGGCTTCGCGCTCAACGCCTGGTTTCTCGACGGCGAGGCGCTGGTGGCCGACGGTTTCCTTGAAGCCTCTGACCTTGCCGCGCTGCCGTCCGGTCGCAGCGACCGCCTTGATCTGGAAACCTGCCCACGGCGCTCGGCGGCCCTGGCCCAGGCGCTTGAGCGGCGCTGGCCCCAGCAGTCGGCCGAGCGCCAGGCCGCTTTCCAGCGCTGGTGCCAGGCGGCAGCTCCCTGGCTGGAGGAGCATTGCCGCTTCATGGTGCTGCGGGAGCTGCAGGGCGGCTTGCCCTGGTGGCAATGGCCCGCTCCGCTGGCGCAACGGCAGCGGCGGGCCCTGCGCCGCTTCGAGCGGGAGCAGGCGGTGGCCCTGCGGCAGGAGGCTTTGGTGCAGTGGCACCTGGAGCGCCAATGGCAGCACCTGCACGACCATGCGCGCCGCCGCGGCGTGCAGCTGATCGGCGATCTTCCGTTTTATGTGGCCCACGACAGCGCCGATGTGTGGGCCCGCCGCCGCCTCTTTTCGCTGCGCCGGGATGGCTCCCTCACCCTGCAGAGCGGCGTGCCACCCGATTACTTCTCCGCCACCGGCCAGCTGTGGGGCACGCCGGTCTACCGCTGGTCGCTGCATCGCCTCACCGGCTTCCGCTGGTGGCTGCGGCGGCTGCAGGGCCAGCTGGAGCGGCTTGATCTGCTGCGGCTTGATCACTTCCGCGCGCTGGAGTCGTACTGGGCGGTGCCTGGCGAGGCACTCACGGCCCAGCAGGGCGAATGGCGCGCGTCGCCTGGCGTGGCGCTGCTGCAGGCGTTGCGTCACCGGCTGGGCGGCCAGCTGCCCCTGATCGCCGAAGACCTGGGCGTGATCACCCCGGCGGTGGAGGCCCTGCGCGACCGCTTCCGCCTGCCGGGCATGAAGATCCTGCAGTTTGCCTTCGATGGCAACGCTGCCAATGCCTATCTGCCCGAGAACTACGTGGGACACCATTGGGTGGTGTACACCGGCACCCACGACAACGCCACCTGCATCGGCTGGTGGGACTCCCTGCCCGAGGACCAGCGGCGTCAGGTAGGTGAACGGATCGGCCAGATGATCGAGGCCCCTGGTTGGCAACTGCTGGAGCTGGCGCTCGCCTCGCGCGCCGAGCTGGCGGTGGTGCCCCTGCAGGATCTGCTCAGCCTCGGCGACCACGCTCGCTTCAACACCCCCGGCACGGCGGGGGAGGCCAACTGGAGCTGGCGGCTGGAGCAACCGGTGGAGCAGCTCAGCGAGACGATCGCCGCCCTGGCCGCTCTGGCGGCCCGCTACGGCAGAGCGGCGGCCGGCGGCACGCGGTAAACCCCCGGCCGGCCGGCTTCGGCCTCCAGCGGCTGTTCGTTCCAGCGCACGGCCCCGCTGCCCACCGGCGGTGGGGGAGTGAGCTGCAGCTGCAGGGGCGGCAGCAGCTGCAGCACCAGGGAGCCCTGCGCCCCCTGCAGCTGGGTGCCTTCCCCCGAGTCGCTGCTCAGCTGCAGGCGTGTGGGCTGATCCAGCCGCAGGCGCAACACGCCGGGCCCACCACCTGCCTGCTGCGCTTCCCGGCTCCATTGCTTCTGCGCCACCCCGCGTGCTGCCTGCTGCAGGGGCCGCAGGTCGGGGTGCACCTGCAGCAGCAGGGCGTTGCTGTCGGGTGGCTTCACCCGCCCCGCGTCCGTGAGCGGCGGCACGGGCCGCAGGGTGAGCTGGTTGGCCGCCGCCAGTTGCTGCTGCTGCAGGTTCACGGCGTAGATCAGGCCGGCGGTCAGCAGGCCATACAGCACCGTGCCCTGCCAGCTGGTGAAGACATCGATCGAGCCGGGTGTGAAGCGTCTCAGCAGCGACGGCCGTTTGCTGTGGCCATCGAGCGGGTGGGGCTGCAGCGGCAGGGCGGCACTGAGTGCGTCATGGTCCAGGCCGAGGTGCTGCTCCAGCAGCGCCAGCATCGTGCGCAGGTAGGCCGCCTCCGGCAGGCGGTCACGCCAGCCCCGCTCCAGCGCCTCGATCACCGGGGTGCTGATGCGGGTTTCGCTGGCGAGCTGGCGCAGGCTCAGGCCGTGCTCCTCCCGTTTCTGGCGCAGCAACCGGCCAAGCTGCAGCAGCGGATCTTCCGGCGCCGGTGGGGCCGTGGGCGACGGCGATGGCTCCAGGCGCAGCCGCCGTCGCAGGGCCTGGGGAAGCAGGGAGGTGATCCGGGGGCGCGGCATCGGGAGCGGCGAAGGGTCAGCGCTGGTGACCAGCACCGGAAGCAGGTTCGAACCATTGTCGAGCGTCGATGGAACGCCACTGGCCCGGCGGCAGGGTGCCGAGCTGCAACTCCCCGATCGCCACCCGCAGCAGATCCAGTACCGGATGGCCCAGCAGGGCGGCGGTGCGGCGGATCTGCCGGTTTCGGCCCTCCCGCATCTTCAGCTCCAGCAGCGTGCTGGCCGCCGACTGGCGCAGGCGGCGCAGCTGCAGCGGCAAGGCGGCCTCGCCGTCGAGCGCCACGCCATGGCGCCATTGCGCCAGTACTGCCTCGTTCGGGTGGCCCTGCACCAGCACTTGGTAGGTCTTGCCGTGGCCGTGGCGGGGATGGGTCAACCGCAGGGTGAGGGCACCGTCGTTGGTGAGCAACAGGGCGCCGCGGCTGTCGATGTCGAGCCGGCCCACCGGGTGCAGGCCGGTGCCCTCAGTGAGGGCGGTCGGCAGCAGATCCAGCACCGTGGGTCTGCCTTGCGGGTCATGGCAACTGCTCACCACGCCCGGGGGTTTGTGCAGCAGCAGTGTCTGACGAGGCACGGCAGCCCGCAGCGGCTGGCCGTCGAGTTCCACCAGGTCGATGTTGGCATCGGCCTGATCGCCAAGACCGGCCACGCTGCCATTGACCCGCACCCGCCCCTGGAGCAGCAGGTCCTCGGCGCGACGCCGGGAGCAGATGCCGGCAGCGGCCAGCAGCTTCTGGAGTCGCTCCCGTGGCATGCATCCGGCAATTGAGGGCCCGGCGGCCGGTGCCGCCGGGGGTGGGCAGAGCCGCATTGTCCCCCGCGCCGGCGGCAAGTTGGCACGCAGCTGGTTGGCGCAGGACCGATGCGCAGCTAG
>CALFOF010000107.1 GCA_937919075.1 uncultured Cyanobium sp.
GAGAAGCTTCCCAAGCTGAACGTCGCCGGTTCGAGTCCGGTCACCCGCTTGTCGATCGGTTTTGATGGTCTGTTGGGCGTTTGATTGCTTAGGCAATTACACCTTCAGCCTTTTGAATAGAAGAAGAGGTGTTTAGATTCAATCGTGGTAAGCGAACACGCCCCACCCCTTGCCGACTAGGGGACTAGGGGACAAGGCAAACCCTTCTTCAATACTGACGTTTTGAAATCAATCGCTTGGAATGGGCATTTCGATGATGAATGCAAGTCCAGCGTCCAAGCCCGATGATGAATGGGAGTTCTTTTCTGGGCGCAACGGATGTTCTGAACCAGCGGGCATGGGGACGTCTCAGGCCAAGCCGGCATCTTGGGAGGTGAAAAAGCTGAGGATCGCCAGCCTTGGCGTGTTCTGCATCCTCCGGCAGCCTGCCCTGCAACAAAAAATCCCAGCGATCCTTAATGGTTGACTCAGGCGCGCGGTTTGATCAATTGGAGCACCTGTGGCCCCAACCCGCCCACGCGACGCTCGCAATCGAGCATCTGCAGGATGAACCGGGCAGATTCGGCAAGATCGCCATCATGGGCCGCAGCCTGAGCCGCAGACTCATGCTGGGTGATCTCCTTCAAAAGGGCTGAACGTTGCTCGTGAGCAACTGCTTTCTCAAGCATACGTTTATCGACGACCGTCAAAATCGGGCTACAGGCTTGGTGCAAGTGTATGGGTATCGACGCGAAGCTGCCTGACTTTCAGACACATCAAAAAATTTCAGCTTCTCAGACGATCTCGGGGTAGACCCTGTGGCCGAGGCTCATGTTCCGGGCTCTTCCCCGTCGTCGGCAAGATCAGCAATCTGAGCTCTTAGTGTTTCCACTCGGGATTGATCACCCCGGCTGACCGCCACGGCCAAGGCGAATTCAAGCTTTTCGCGTTGGTGGCCCCGCTCCACGTAAGCGGAGGGGGGGCAGCAGGAAGGAAACGTGCGGGAGGCGGAGGCTCCGCTGGCGTTCGACCCCGCCGATCCAAGGGACTTGGGCAGGGGGCAAGCGGGATAGGTGAAAGCCATGTTCGCTTTCTTTTCATTCTGCCACCCCTGACCAGTAAGGCGAGAGAATGTGCGCTAAGCAGCTTCGCGGTAGGCCGGAGGCTCCTGCAGCAGTTGCGGTTCGGAAGCGAGCAAACTCTCGGGAACCAGGAAACCCTCAGGAACCAGCGCCGGGGAGGGAGCGGGCTCCTCGAGCAGTTGGCGGCAATCCTGAAGCAGCGCTTCTACGTGGTCGAGGGCATCAAGCTGAGCCTGATCCGGCGACTCAGGCCGCTGGATCGCCGTTTCGAGAACACCAAGCCGTTGTTCCAGCTTCACCAGCCGATGGGAAAGGGCGACCACCGTCTGGGCCAGATCTTCGGCAGTTCGAGTGATCCGGAAGGACACCGATTCGGTTGTCATCGCAGGCAAAGGCGGTAACGCCGATGACAACACACATCTCGGTCTCGCTCAAGTCGTCTTTCAGACTGACGGACTCTCAAGCGGATTGCTCCCATGGCTGCACCAGTGACATTGGTGCTCTACCTGCTCTGCGGAACAGCCGGGGGGTTGCTGGCTCTGCGCACCGGAATTCCTGCCGCACCCCTGGCCGGCGCGCTGCTGGGGGCGGCCATTGTGAGCATGAGCGGGCGCCTTGAGGTGGCCCAATGGCCCACCGGAACCCGCACCCTGCTGGAAATCGGCATCGGCACCGTGATCGGCACCGGGCTCACCGCCGCCGCTCTGTCGGAGCTGCGACTGCTGTGGCGGCCGGCAATCCTGATCACCGTGGCCCTTGTGGCCACCGGCCTGGTGGTGGGGTTGTGGTCAAGCCGGCTGCTGGGCGTGGATCCGATCATCACCCTGCTGGGAGCAGCACCAGGGGGCATCAGCGGCATGAGCCTGGTGGGAGCGCAGTTCGGCGTGGGGGCCGCCGTGGCCGCCCTGCATGCTGTGAGGTTGATCACCGTGCTGCTGGTGCTGCCGTTGATCGTGCGGCTGGTGCTCGGTGGTGCGGGTGGTTCGTCATCGGGCTGAACCTGGCCATGGTGGCCCTGGCCGCAAAGGCCACAGAGGCCCCTCGACAGCCGAAGCATGGCCGATACGTTGGGCCCAGCAGCCCCAGGGCCCTATCTACCCCTCCATGCAGCACCACATCGTTCGCACCACCTCCCTTCTCCCTGCCTTCCTTCGGACCGCCTCTGTTGCCGCGGGTTTGTTCACACTGGCCGCAACGCTGCTGACGGCCGGAACCCTCCCGCAACCTGCCCTGGGCCAGGCAGCCGTGGCGCTGCCCGAGGATCAAGGCAGCAAAGGCGCCCAGGTGTATTGCTTCATGCGCAAGGCGGGCAACAACCACGAGGTCAGCTGGACGGCGGCCTACGCCCTGCTCCGGCGCCAATCCGCGAGCCTGTTCAAGACCTCGCCCGAACATGGCGCCGTGATGATCACCGAAGCGGTGGTCAACAATCCAGGCGCGTTCCCCGACTGCGGGCAGTACCTCGGGGCCCTGTTCGGCAGTGAGAAACCGCCTGCTCCCGCAGTGACCTCCAGCGGTCCGGTGCCGATCCAGCGGGGCATGACCCGTGAGGAGCGCTACAACAATTGAAGCCGCTGCGCTGCTTTTGAGTGGAAGCCGGGTGCAGGGGGTCCGCCTGCTCTCCACCCTCGCCCTGGCCGGTTGGGTGTTGCTCGCCTGTGGTGTCCCGCCTGTCGAGGTGGGCAACGCACCGGCCAACAACGACTGCCTGCGGGAAGTGACGTTGGAGGAACTTCCGGCGGCACTACGGCGCTGTGATGCGTCGGTGCAGGCCTTTCCCACCGATCCCCGCCCCTTGAGCGAGCGTTCGGTGCTGCACAGCCTGGGTGGCGATCAGGCGGCCGCCTGCCGGGACATCAAACAGGCCGCCCAATTACTGCGGCAACAGGGCAACCGAGCTGATGACGCCCAGCTGGCCATCGACATCCGCATCCGGCTGGAGGGCTGCCAGGAGAAGGCGCCACTGCCCGGCTCCTGATCAGGGCGCTACTGCCTCGCCCTGGACTCACCAGCGCTCGATCAGCTGCCTCACCATCGCCGGCAGCGCCTGGCGCCGCAAGGCCGTCTGACGGCCTTCCAGTAGCAGCATGATGCGCTCGGCTTTGCTGGCGATGATCCCATCCACCAGCTGGTCGGCCACGCCCAGCTGCAACCAATGGCTGGTGAGCGGTCCGGCCATGCCGATGCGGTGGCAGCGGTCTTCTGCCTGCTCCGCGTCCCCTGGCGTCCAGGGGCGCTCCACCAACACCACATGGGAGGCCCTGTGCAACGTGAAGCCCAGGCCACCAGCCCCGAAGGTGGCCACCAGGCAAGCGGTCGCCCCGGCCTGGAAGCGATCCACCTGCGCCTGGCGCTCGGCCGCCTTCAGCCGGCCGGTGAGCAAAGCCCCGCCCAGGCGCGCCTGCAGCTGTTCGGCGCTGGCCACGAAGGCGGTGAACAGCACCACCGCCTTCCCCTCGCGCAGCAGGGCCTCCACCAGCTGAATGGCCGCAGGCAGCTTGTGCTGGGCACCGATCCGGCGCAGGGCGGTGAGCATGGCCAGGTGCTCAGCGTCGCGGCGCACCTCACCCCTGGCGGCGCGTTGGCGGTAGTCGTCCAGCTTGTGCGTCAGTTCCCGCTCAAACGCCAGCGCCTGGAGCTCACTGAGCTCCACCGGCAGCATGCGGCGGTGCTTGGGAGGTAGATCCAGGCAATCCTGCTTGCGCCGATGGAGCACGAGCGGACGGGTCAGCCGCTGGAGTTCATCGAGCCGCTCGGCTCCGGTCGCCTGCCACTGGCGCCGTCCGCCCTGCTCGCTCCAATGGCCCTGACAGAACCGCTCCTCGTAGAAGCGCCGGTCGTGGGCGAGGGGATGGCCGATCGCCGCCAGCAGCGGAAACAGCTGGACCGGGCGCCCGTTCTTCATCGGGGTGCCGGTGAGCAACCAGATCGCCCGCAGCCGCGGATGCCTGGACAGCCGCAACAGGGCCTGGGTACGGGCCGCCTGGATGTTCTGGGCGAAATGGGCCTCATCCACGATCAGCACCGTGGCGGCCGGCGGCAACGATCCCGGCAGGGCCGCCCAGCTGATCAGCTCCAGATCAAGCGCGAGGGCAAGGCCCTCCTGCCGCCAGTGGGGATGGAGGGCCGCTGGCGCCACCACGGCGATACGGCAATCCGCGGCGCGGACCATGGCCCGGGCCGCCATCAACGCGGTGAGGGTCTTGCCCAGGCCCATGGCATGGGCCAGCAGAGCACCGCGGCGAGCCAGAAGCCAACGCGCCGCCAGCCGCTGATGGGCGAAGAGGCGGCGCCCATCGGCCAGGGGCTGCTCAAGGGCGGCCTGGGCCACGAGCGTGCGGTGGGGCGGCAGCGGCGGCAATGGCTGCTCCAGCCACGCCATCCACTGCGCCAGCTCCGGATCGATCCGAAAGCGCTGGCCGAGCAGGTGACGCAAGACCAGCGACGCCTCAAGCGGAAACGCCCAACATCCACGCCGTGCCTGCCACTGGCCGCGGGGCCGTATGGCGCGCAACTGGGCCTGGGTGACGGGATCAAAGGGGGAGACCACCTCGATCTGCCCGCACGGACCGAGGCGCAGCAGACAAGTGGCGGCGGCAACCTTGCTGGTTCCGGCGGAGCGGCTGGCGACGGGAGAGCGGCTGACGGCTGGGGCGCTGCAAGCGGGCCGAGGACAATTTTAGTCGAATCTGCGCGGAGGGCAACCGTTGGCGATGAAGGCTGAAAAAAGCAATCCTCGACACATTGACATCCCTTGAGGTGGGGGCAAACTCTCCGCAACTGAGCCATCAGGATGCACGCGAGAGATGCGGTGTTCCTTGAAGATCTCTGCCCTAAACTTCGTGTCAGACGTTGGCGCCAATCTCTCCACAAACACACTGACAATCGTTGTATTTACTGCGGCAATCGCTCCGAATCCATTGATCATTTGATGCCCCGCTGCCGTGGTGGCCTGAGCGTGACCGCCAACTGTGTGCCGGCCTGCCTGGCCTGCAACGGCCACAAAAGCGATGCCGATGCCTTCGATTGGTACCGGCGGCAACGCTTCTACGACCCAAGGCGGGCCATGGCGATCCGTGCCTGGATGGATGGAGATCTACGCCTGGCGGTGCGGCTGCTCGAGTGGGCCAACCCGGAACCAGCCGCCACCGCGCCCCACAAAGCCGGGGCGGCTCCAGCGGGGGCGGACTGGGCCTTCCAAGCGGCCTGAGCCCCCCTGGCCGGCTCACCCGACCTGAGCCCCCTGGGCGGATTACCAGACCCGGCAGGCGGCCGGGCCGTTGTGGCGGACGCAGATCCCCTCTTCCCGCTCAGGGGCTTCCGGAGCGATCACAGCGACGGCCAGCACGAGACCGAGGGCGAGCACGGCCGGCGCCCACGCCTTGGCGGTGTTCCAGGCGGCCGCCAGACCAGGGGGGAGCACAGCGCGGCGATCACTCCGGGCGACGAAGCGGCCGGATGCCACCCCGCGGGAGCTAGAGAGAGAAGAGGTGACCATCACCGAAAGCCATGAATGTGATACAGGTGTACTCATGATGCCAGGAGATGTCAATGCCCGGCCAGCCAATGTGCTGGTGCTAGGCGGGGGCTACAGCGGGCTGCGGTTCGCCAACGCCCTCACCGAGCGTGGGTTGCCGGTGGCGGTCACATCCCGCCGCCGACCGGCCCAGCCGGAGGCGCTCACCCCCTGGGGCTCTTCTGGCAGCGAACTGCCAGTGCGCTGGCTGAGCTTTGACCCGGATAACAGCGTGTTGCCCGATGCGGAGGCACTGGACGGCACCACCCATGTGCTGGTGACGATTCCTCCCGACGGGCAGGGAAACGATCCGGTGCTCGAACATCTGGCTCCGGTGCTGGCCCAGCTGCCTCTGCAGTGGATCGGCTACCTCTCCACCACCGGCGTCTACGGCGACCATGGTGGTGAATGGGTGGATGAAACCACAGCTCCGGCGCCACGGGCGTCACGTAGCCGTGCCCGGTTGGCCTGTGAACAAGCGTGGGATTGCAGCGGCCTGCCGGTGCAGATCTTCCGACTGCCGGCGATCTATGGGCCGGGTCGCTCCCCCTTCCAAAACCTGCTGCAGGGCACCAGCCGGCTCGTGCACAAGCCAGGCCAGGTGTTCAGCCGCGTCCATGTGGACGACATCGTGGGGGGGTTGATGCACTGCATCGGCCTGCCACCCCAGCGCCGCCCGCGGATCGTCAACCTCGCCGACGACCGCCCCTGCCCGTCGACCGAAAGCCTGGGCTACGCCGCCCATCTGCTGGACTGCAAACTTCCGGCCGTGGAGCGCTTCCAGGACATCTCCGATGGCATGAGCCCGATGGCCCTCAGCTTCTGGGTCGAAAACCGCCGCACCAGCAATCAGCGGCTCTGCCACGAGCTGGGCTACACCCTGCGCTACCCCAGTTACCGGGAGGGATTTCGCGAGGCCCTCGCTGAAGAGCGAAGGGCTGAAGAGCTCCAAAACAGCTAGCCCATCGCTTGCCCCCATCGCCGCCGCCTGGCAGTGCCACCACTGCCTCTGGCAAGCTCCGCCAGCACCGCCAGCACCGCTCAGCGGCGGGGGAACACCCGATCGATGCCGCTGCCATCGGTAGCGGTCTTGCTGGCACCGGGCTCTGGGCACACCCCAGCCGCATCAGGCTGAAGGTTCTGGAGGGTGGGCAGCTTCGTGTCCTGCATGAAGCGGCAACCATCCACGGTGATCCAGCCCCGCTCCAAACCGGTGGCTGCACCCACCACTGTCAGCCCGATCAGAAACCAACGAAACATGACGCCGCCTTCCTACCCACATAACCCTAGATCTGCCGCCATCGCCGTCTCCCTCGGTGACCCGGCCGGCATCGGCGCAGAGGTGACCCTCAAGGCCTTAGCGCTGCTGGGCGATCGGCAGGGGGATGTGGTGCTGGTGGGCTGCCGCCGCTGGTTGGAACACACGCACCGGCGCCTGAGGCCGCTGAGCGCCGTTCCGCTCGCCGACCCCTGCAACCTGGAGATTCTCGACCTGCCGCTTGAGGCCACGCCAGAAACCGGCCAGGGCTCGGCAGCCAGTGGTGCCGCCAGCTTCGCCTGGCTCACCGCTGCCACCGAGCTGGTGATCAGCGGCCGCTGCCGCGCGCTCACCACCGCGCCGATCGCGAAGCATGCCTGGCATGCGGCGGGCCATGCCTACCCCGGTCAGACCGAACGGCTGGCGGAACTGGCCGGCGGCGTGGAGGCCTCAATGCTGTTCACAGCCCGCTCCCCCCTGGCCGCCTGGCGCCTGAACACCCTGCTGGCCACCACGCACATCCCCCTGGCGGCCGTACCACGCTGCCTCGATGGGGCGCTGGTGGAACGCAAGCTCGACGCTCTGCTGGCCTTCTGCCAGCGGTTCAAGCCCGATCCGCGGCTGGCGGTGGCAGGCCTGAATCCCCATGCCGGCGAAGCGGGCCAGCTCGGGAGTGAGGAGATTGAGTGGCTGGTGCCGGCACTGGATCGCTGGCGGCAGCGCCATCCGGAGGTGCCGTTGGTGGGGCCGGTGCCGCCCGACACCTGCTGGCTGGGCGCCGCCGCCGCCTGGCGCGGCGAAGGCGCGGGAGCAGACGGCTATCTGGCTCTGTATCACGATCAGGGCCTGATTCCGGTGAAGCTGCTCGCCTTCGATGCGGCGGTGAATGTGAGCCTGGGGCTGCCGTTCCTGCGTACCTCCCCCGATCACGGCACCGCCTTTGACATCGCCGGCCAGGGCGTCGCCCGTGCCGACAGCATGGCGGCGGCGCTCAATGCCGCCTGGGAACTGGGTTGATGGACAGCCGCGCTGATGTTGAGCAAGGCTGATGGGCGCCGCCCTGATTCAGCCGGGCTTGACGCGCATCAGCACCTGGCCGAATTCCACCGGGGTGCCATTCTCCACCAGGATTTCCACCACCTGGCCACTCAGTTCCGCCTCCAGTTCGTTCATCAGCTTCATCGCTTCGAGAATGCAGACCGGCTGGCCAACCGAAATCGCGCTGCCGAGCTCCACAAACGGCGGATCGCCCGGCGACGCCGCCCGGTAAAAGGTACCCACCATCGGCGCGGTGACATCCACCAGATCGGCGCGCACAGCGGCAGCGGCCGGCGGCGCAGTGGGGGGCTGGGGTGCGGCAGGTGCGGGCGCGGCCTGCACAGGGGCTGCAATCGCCACCGGGGCGTGGGGGGCAGGCGCAGCAGCGAGAGCGGGAGCCGGCAGATTGCGCCGCACCTCAAGACGAAAATCCTCTCCCTCCAGCTTCAGCTCCTGGATGTCGCTGCCCTCAAGGAAGGTGAGCAAGGCATGGAGCTGGTTGTTGTCGAGTTGCATGGCGCCTCAGGACTCCCGACCCAGGTAGCTGTCGGTGCGGGTATCGATCTTGATCTTTTCACCAATCGAGATGAACAGCGGCACCATCACCTGGGCGCCGGTTTCCACAATCGCCGGCTTGGTGCCGCCGGTGGCGGTGTCGCCCTTGACGCCGGGGTCGGCCTGGGTGACTTCGAGCACCACTGAGTTGGGCAGCTCTACTTCGAGCGGCGCCCCATTCCAAGACACCACGTTGACCTCCATGCCCTCCTTGAGGTATTTGCGCCCATCACCGATCTGATTGGCGGTGAGGCGGGTTTCCTCGTAACTGCCCATGTCCATGAAGACGTAGTCGTCGCCTTCCATGTAGGTGTGCTGAAGGGTGGACTTCTCCAGCAGGGCCTGGGGAACGGTTTCGCCGGCGCGGAAGGTTTTCTCCACCACGCTGCCGCTCTGCACACCCTTGAGCTTGGTGCGAACGAAGGCGGAACCCTTGCCGGGCTTTACATGGAGAAACTCGACGACCCTCCAGACCTGACCATCCAGCTCGATCGTGGTGCCTGTACGAAAGTCGTTGCTGGAGATCATTCCAAGGGAACGGGTCAGCGGGATTGTACGGCTGCCCTTCTGCCCCACCCCGCCGCATGGAACAGGGCCGTCCGGCTGTGCCAAAGTCCGGAAAACGGCAGACGGACAGATGCGGAGGACCCGGATCGGTGGTTTGTGGGCCCTGCTCCTGGCCGTGGTGCTCAGCGCAGCAACAGGGCTGACGGCGGCGCGGCCCGCCGCTGCGGCCCTGCCTCCGGGAAATGCCGTCACCGATCCGGCCGCCCTGCTGCGGGATGCGCTGCCGATTGAAGCCACCGATCTGCAGGATCTTCAGCACCGGCTCGAGAGCACCAGCGTCGACCTGCGCGCCAAGCGCTGGAACGCCCTTAACAATGTGGTGCGCCGCTGCCAGTCGCTGCTGGGCACCCGCCGGGTGGGACTGCTCAACAGCTTCGCTCCGGCAGACCGCGACAAGGCGGAAGCCCTGCTCGAGCAGCTGCAGGGATCCCTCCAGAGCATGGCGACAGCGGCCGAGCGCCAGGACCGGGACGCCTTCCTCAGCGCTCGCCGCGAGGCGCTCAGCCGGATCGGCGCCGCCGAGGCCGAGCTGGTGGGTCCGTTCCCGTTCACGATCCCGGCCGCCTTCGACGACCTGCCGCGGCTGCTGGGCCGGGCCACCGTCAGGCTCACCACCACCAAGGGCGAGCTCACCGCCGTGGTGGATGGCTACAACGCACCGCTCACCGCAGGGGCGTTCGTGGATCTGGTGCAGCGCGGTTTCTATGACGATCTGCCCTTCATCCGGGCGGAAGACTTCTACGTGCTGCAGACCGGCGATCCCGCCGGTGCCGCCGATGGCTTCGTGGATCCCAAGACCCAGCGCAACCGCCCGGTGCCCCTGGAAATCAAGGTGCCTGGCGAAGCGGCCCCCTTCTACAACCAAACCTTCGAAGACCTGGGCCTGTTCAAGGCCACCCCGACCCTGCCCTTTGCCACCAAGGGCACCCTGGGCTGGGCCCACTCCGATGAAGCCCTCGACGACGGCTCCTCCCAGTTCTTTCTGTTCCTGTTCGAAGCCGAGCTGACCCCGGCGGGGCTCAACTTGATCGATGGGCGCTATGCCGCCTTCGGCTACGTCACCGAGGGCTTTGATGTGCTCCAAGAGCTCACTGCCGATGACGGCATCGTCAAAGCCACGGTGCTGGAGGGGGCCGAGAACCTGCGGCCCCATGCCTGAGCACCAGGGCGCCGATAGCGCGGGCCCCACGCCCACGCTCGGCGATCTGGGCGAATGGCACCTGCTCGACCGCCTGCGGGCCTTCGCGCCGCCGGGTCAATTCGATGACGACGCCGCCCTGATCGAGGAGCGCGGTGGCGGGGTGCTGGTGGTCAACACCGATGTGCTGGTGGAAGGGGTGCATTTCAGCGACGCCACCATGGGCCCCGGTGATCTGGGCTGGCGTGCCGCCGCCGCCAACCTGTCGGATCTGGCCGCCATGGGCTGCCGTGAGGTGGTGGGGCTCACCGTGGGCCTGGTGGCGCCACCCTGCACCCCCTGGGCGTGGGTGGAAGGGGTCTATGGCGGCCTGACCGCAGCGCTGGCGCCCTGTGGCGCGCCCCTGCTGGGGGGCGACTGCAGCAGCGGCAGCGAGCGTCTGCTGGCGGTGACGGCCCTGGGCCGGCTGGGCCCGCAGGGACCGATCCGGCGGCAGGATGGCCGCGCGGGCGACGTGCTGGTGTGCAGCGGGCTGCATGGGCTCAGCCGCCTGGGTCTGGCGTTGCTGCTGGAGCAACCGCTGCACGGGCTCCAGAGCGACAGGATCACCATCTCCGATCTGCCGGAAGAGCTGCGGCAGCGGGCCATCGCCGCGCACCGGCGGCCACGGCCGCGGCTGGATGTGGTGGCAGCCCTGGAGCAAAGCCAGCCCCCCGGCGATCCCTGGCGAGTGGGCGGCACCGACAGCAGCGATGGGCTCGCCGCGGCACTCACGGCCATCGCCCGCACCAGCAGCTGCGATGCGTTGCTGGATCGCTCAGCTCTGCCGATCGATCCGGCCATGGCGCCGTTGCGGGAGGCCACCGATTGGTGCCTCGGCGGCGGGGAAGATTTCGAGCTGGTGCTGGCCCTGCCGGAGCGCTGGGCCCAGCGCCTGGAGGCCTGCCTGCCTGGGGTGCGACGCCTCGGCCGGTTGGTGGCCGGCACGGGCCAGTTGCTCTGGCGGGGCACAAAGGAACCGGTGCGGCCCGCCGCTGGGTTCAGCCATTTCGGCTGAAGCGTGCCGAAGGCAGTGGCTGGGTCAACCAACCACGCGGCGGCCCAACAAAAAAAGAGCCTTCCTGCTATGCCCCTCGCTCAGGAGAGGCCGTGCAGGAAGACCCGATTCAGGTGACAGAACGGAGCGCTTCAGAAGAACGCCGATCCGGACGAACGAGGAACTGGAGGGATCACACCCAGTTGCGAGCCACCACTTCGGCCAGATCAACAACGCGCTGGCTGTAACCCCACTCGTTGTCGTACCAGGAGATCACCTTCACCATGTTGTCGCCCATCACCAGGGTGAGGTCAGCGTCGACGATCGTGGATTCATCGGTGCCGGCGTGGTCGGAGGAGACCAGCGGCAGATCGGAATACTTGATGATTCCCTTCATGCCATTCCGTGACGATTCCTCGAGCACCGCATTCACTTCTTCCCGCGTTGTTCCGCGGCCTACTTCCAGCACCAGGTCAACCACCGACACGTTCGGGGTCGGCACCCGCAGCGCGATGCCGTTGAGCTTTCCCTTCATGGGGGGGTACACCAGGGCCACCGCCTTGGCAGCGCCGGTGGAGGTGGGCACGATGTTGATAGCGGCAGCGCGGGCACGGCGCAGATCGCGGTGGCTGGCATCAAGGATCCGCTGGTCACCGGTGTAGCTGTGGGTAGTGGTCATCGTGCCTTTGACGATGCCGAAGGCCTGATCCAGCACTTTGACCAGCGGCGCCATGCAGTTGGTGGTGCAACTGGCATTGCTGATGATGTCGAAACCCTCGTGCGTGTACTGATCGGCGTTCACACCCACCACGAAGGTGCCGATGCCATCGCCTTTGCCAGGAGCAGTGATCAGCACTTTGCGTGCGCCGGCCTGAATGTGCTTACCGGCACCTTCTTTATCGATAAACACGCCGGTGGCTTCGATCACCAGATCCACCCCCCATTCCTTCCAGGGGAGGTTCAGGGGGTTGCGGTCGGAGAAGCACTTGATGGTGCGTCCGTTCACGATCAGGGCGTCATCGGTGTGGCTCACCTTGGCGTCCCGGATCTTGCCGAGCATGGAGTCGTACTGGAGCAGGTGCGCGTTAGTGCGCGGATCGGAAGTGTCGTTGAGGCCGACGATTTCGATGCCCGTGTTCTCGCCGCGGCTCAGCCAGCAACGCATGAAGTTGCGACCAATCCGGCCAAATCCATTGATCGCAACACGCAAAGCCATGGCAACAGCGGGCAAACCCGCTAATAAGGGAGGTTTTGGCTGCCGATCATACAGAAATGGCGCCCCGGCCCCCAGGGGAGCAGATCGGGTTCCACAAGGTGTCTGGGCAGGGACAAGCGGGGATTCAGCCGCTTAAGTTTCGGAGCATCCTGGAGACGCCGTTGGGACTGCTGGTCGACCGTAGGCAGCCTTTGCACTTCATCGGAGTCGGTGGAATCGGCATGTCCGCCCTGGCCGAGATTCTGGTAGAGCGTGGCTTTTCCGTCAGCGGCTCCGATCCGCGTGACAACAGCGTGTTGCAGGGCCTGCGCCGCCGGGGTGTACGGGTGTTTCAGGAGCAGAGCCCCGCCACCATCGAGGCGATCCGCGCCACCGCCGCGGCCGATCCGCAGATCGTGGTGAGCTCCGCCGTGCCCCAGACCAACCCCGAGCTGGCCGAAGCCCGTCGCTTGGGTCTGTCGGTGGTGCACCGCTCCGATGTGCTGGCCGCCCTGATCAATAGCCAGGACGCGATCGCGATCGCCGGCAGCCACGGCAAGACCACCACCAGCACCATGGTCGCCACCCTGCTGGCCGCCACCGCAAACGACCCCACGGCCGTGATCGGCGGCATTGTTGCAGGTTTCGGCAGCAATGCCCGCGTGGGCAACGGCAGGCTATTGGTGGCGGAAGCCGACGAATCCGATGGTTCGCTCGTCAAGTTTCAGCCCAGCCTGGGGCTGATCACCAATCTCGAGCTCGACCACACCGACCACTACGCCGACCTGGAGGCCCTGATCGGCACCCTGCAGCAATTCGCCTCCGGCTGCGGCACCCTGCTGACCAACCACGACTGCCCGGTGCTGCGCGAACGTTTCCGGCCCGACGCCTGCTGGTCGACCGAGCGCGCGGACGGGGTCGACTTTGCGGCCATCGCCCTGGTGGAAGAAGGGGATGGCACCGTGGCCGAGTTCTACGAGCAGGGCACAAAGGTGGGGCAGTTCCGGCTGCCGCTACCGGGGCGCCACAACCTCAGCAACGCCACGGGCGCCCTGGCCGCCTGCCGGCTGGAAGGGGTGCCCTTCGAGGCGCTCTGCCAAGCCATCCCTTCCCTGAGCGCCCCCGGCCGGCGCTTCGATTACCGCGGCAGCTGGCAGGGGCGGCTGGTGGTCGACGACTATGCGCACCACCCCAGCGAAGTGCATGCCACGCTGACGATGGCGCAGCTGATGGTGAGCACGGGCCGTAGCCCGCTGCCAGCGGTGCCTCGGCGGGTGGTGGCTGTGTTCCAGCCCCACCGCTACAGCCGCACGGCGGAGTTCGGCGAAGCTTTCGCCCAGGCCCTCGGACTGGCTGATGCGGTGCTGCTGGCGCCGTTGTATTCCGCCGGCGAAGCGCCTTTGCCCGGGGTGACGAGCGGATCACTGGGGGAGCGCATCGCCGCCCTGCATCCCGCGCTCGAGGTGCGCGTAGCTGCCGACATGCAGGACCTGGCGCAGGACGTGGCAACGCTGAGCCAGGACGGAGACCTGGTGCTGGCGATGGGGGCCGGGGATGTCAACGGGCTGTGGGAACGGCTCACGGGCCTGCCCGGCGCCGCCGTCTCCACACCCCTGGCCGCCTGAGGGATGGCGGGCGGCGAACCACCGGCCAACCTGAGCGCCCAGCTGCCGCTCGCCGGCCACACCACCTGGAAGGTGGGAGGCCCCGCTGAGTGGTTCGGGGAGCCTTCCAGCGAGGAGGAGCTGCAGGCCATGGCCCAGTGGGCCTGGCGACAAGGCCTGCCCTGGCGTCTGATTGGTGCGGGCTCCAACCTGCTGATCAGCGATACGGGCCTGGTAGGACTGACCCTCTGCTCCCGCCGCCTGCAGGGAAGCCAGCTGGACGCCAGCGATGGCCTGGTGGAAGCCAGGGCCGGAGAACCAATTCCCACCCTGGCGCGTCGAGCCGCCCGGGCGGGCCTGAGCGGACTGGAGTGGGCCGTGGGCATTCCCGGCACCGTGGGGGGAGCCGTGGCGATGAATGCCGGTGCCCAAGGGGGTTGCACGGCGGAGGTGCTGCGCGACGTCACGGTGGTGGCGCCCGAATCGGGCGGCGTTCCCTTCATCCTGCCGGCATCGAGCCTGGAGTTCGCCTACCGCCACAGCCGCCTGCAGCAGGAGCCGCTGCTGGTGCTCTCGGCCAGGTTCCAGCTCAGCGCCGGCCATGATCCGCGCGCGATCGACCGGCGCACCAGCGCCAATCTGCAGAGCCGCACCGGCACGCAGCCCTACCACCTACCCAGCTGCGGCAGCGTGTTCCGCAACCCGGAGCCGCTCAAGGCGGGCCGTCTGATCGAGGAACTCGGCCTTAAGGGATGCTCGGTGGGCGGTGCCATGGTGTCGCCGATGCACGCCAACTTCATCGTCAACACGGGGAAGGCCACCGCTGCGGAGATCAACGACCTGATCGAGCTGGTGCAGGAGCGGGTGCGTCAGGCCCATGGCCTGGAGCTCCACCCGGAGGTGAAGCGCCTGGGCAGCTTCGAAGCCGTCGCCCTGGCTGACTGAGCGGGGCGCAATCCGCGCCAAAAGGGGCCGCTGACCCACCGTTGCGGCCCACGTACGCTGTGGCCACACGACATCTCCCCCATGGCAGGCTTCGGTCTTCCCAACTTCGGCCAGCTCACCGAAGCGTTCCGCAAGGCGCAGCAGATCCAGCAGGACGCCCAGAAGCTGCAGGACGAACTGGATTCCATGGAGCTGGAAGGCACCAGCGAGGACGGCCGCGCCAGCGTCTGGCTCTCCGGCAACCAGCAGCCCCTGCGGGTCAGGCTGGCCCCCGAGCTGGTGGCCTCCGGCGCCGAAGCCACCGAAGCCGCCACCCTCGAAGCCCTCAGAGCCGCCTACGAAAAATCCACCGCCACCATGAAGGAGCGGATGGAAGAGCTCACCGGCGGGCTCAATCTGTCGGGGATGGGGGGCTGAGGCCTTCCTGCTCGCTCTGACGCAGCCGGCGACGGGAGGGCAGGCGCTGGCGGCGATCGAGACGGACCTCGGGGCGCTCCGCCTGAACCTCCGGATCCGGCGAGCGCCGCACTGCCCCTGGGCCGCCCGTCAGCAGCAACTCTTCCAGCCCCTGCAGGTAGTGGGGGTAGCGGTCCCAGTCGGTGCCGACGCAGCAACCGGGGTCGCCGCGGTGCAGGCAGTTGCGGTAGCGGCACGCACCCGATCGCAGCGCCTGGCGCATCTCAGGAAACAGGGCGGCCAGCCGGCTGGGATCCAGCGGTAGATCGGGCCGGTTGAAACCCGGCGTATCGGCAAGCAGGGCCTCGGGCCCCAGGGCGAACAACTCCACATGCCGCGTCGTGTGGCGGCCACGCTGCAACCGCCCCGACACCGCGGCCACCCGCAGCTGTAGAGCAGGAATCAGGGCATTCAGCAGGCTGCTCTTGCCCACCCCAGAAGGGCCACACAGCACGGTGATGCCCGGTTCGGCCAGCCGCTGGCGCAACAGCTCCAGCCCCTCGCCAGTGGCCACGCTCAGGCCGATCGGGTCATACCCCCAGCCCTTCAGGCGCACCAGCCACGCCTCCAGGCCGGGGCGAGGCACCAGATCGATCTTGCTGAGCACCAGCTCCACCTGCAGGTCGGTGGCCTCGGCCGCCAGCAGGAAGCGGGTGATCTGGACGGGATCCGGCTCCGGCTGCGCCAGCGCCACCACCACCAGCAACCGGGTGCAGTTGGCCACAGCAGGCCGCTCCAGCCGGCTGCTGCGGGGAAACAGGCGGCATACCGCAGCGCGGCCAGCGGTCCAGTCGACGCCATCGAGGCTGACCTGATCCCCGACATGAACCTGCTGGCCGCTCTTGCCCAGCCGGGTGCGTCGCACGCACAGCAGTTCGAGCTGCTGGCCAGGCCCAGCCCGATCGAGCCGCACTCTGCAGAAGTTGGCCTGCAGAGCCACGACCCGGCCGGTGACCGGCTCCTGCTCCACGCTCAGGCCCCGGCGCGGCAGATCAGCAAACGCGCCCCGGCGCCGTCGGTGGGCTCGATGCCCAGCACTTCATGCCCCTCCTCCCGGAGGCCCTCACTCACCAGCGATTCGGGCGCACCTGCATCGAGATCCACCTGCAGCCAGGCCCCCGGTGGCAGCTTTTCGAGCGCCAGGCGCGTGCGCACAAAATTCACAGGGCAAAGAGTGCCGCGCAGGTCGAGACATTGGACCGGCACAGGAGCGGTGGAGGCTTCAGCGGGCGTCATGACGATGGGGAGGCGGCTGCCGTCACCCGAACAGGCCGCCGAACAGGCCGCTCTTGTGCGGGTGTTCCTTGCCGGAATGGTGCCCGGCGAGCTGATCGAGCAATTCCCTTTCGTGGCTGGATAGCTTGGTGGGAATGTGCACCTTCACAGAGACGTGATGGTTGCCCCGCGCCACGGGATTGCCCAGCCGCGGCACCCCTTTGTTGGTGAGCGTGAGCGTGGCTCCGGGCTGGGTGCCGGCCGGAATCTCCAGGGTTTCCGGGCCATCGACGGTGTCGACTTCGATCTTGTCGCCGAGGATCGCCTGGAGGTAGCTGATCGTGACATCCGATTGGATGTGGATGCCTTCGCGGCGCAGGTGATCGTGGGCCTGCACGAACAGATACACGTAAAGGTCGCCGGCTGGGCCACCCCGTTGGCCCGCGTTGCCCTCGCCCGTCACCCGCAGACGGGTGCCGGAATCCACGCCGGCAGGAATGGTGATGCGCAGCTTCTTGCGCACCTGCTGCACCCCCTGGCCGCCGCAATCGCCGCAGGGGTCGGCGATCACCTGCCCCGTGCCTTCACAGGTGGGGCAGGGCGCCACCTGGGTGAAGCTGCCGAACGGCGTGCGGGTGGCGCGGCGCACCTGGCCGGATCCTCCGCAGGTGCCGCAGGTGGTGGGCCCGCTGCCCCGCTTGGCGCCGCTGCCGTCGCAGGTGGCGCAGGTTTCCAGGTGGCGGATCTGGACATCGCGTTCCTGCCCGAACACGGCCTCGTTGAAGCTGATCGTGAGATCAAGGCGCAGGTCGTCGCCTTGGCGCGGCCCGCGCCGGCGCGGGCCACTGGCACCGCCGGCCCCACCAAAGCCGCTGAAGAAGGTTTCGAACAGGTCGGCGAAGCCGCCCATGTCCGCCATGTCGGGGCCACCGCCGCCGCCGGACACACCCGCCTCACCGAACTGGTCGTAACGGGCGCGGGTCTGGGGGTCGCTCAGCACCTCATAGGCACGGCCGATCTCCTTGAAGCGCTCTTCGGCGCCGGGATCCTTGTTGATGTCCGGGTGGTACTGCCGCGCCAGGCGGCGGTAGGAGCGTTTGAGGGTGTCGGCGTCGGCCTCACGGCTGACACCCAGCAGGTCGTAGTAATCGGCCATCAACTCGGGTCCGCGCCGGCCATGGGTTCAATGCCCCCGTCGGGGGCATTGGTGGCGCTGGACGCACCGGCAGGACCGGGACCCATCGACACCTTGACGAGAGCATGACGGATCACCCGTCCCTCCAGCTGGTAACCCCGCTGCAACTCAGCGATCACCACATCTTCCACCGCTTCATCGCTGGGCTCGCGCAGCACGGCTTCATGCAGGTTCGGGTCGAACGGCTCCCCCTCCACGCGCATGGGCGACACGCCCAGATTCTTGAACACATCGACCAGCTGCTTGTAGAGCCCTTGATAGCTGCGATGCACGTCCTGCGCTTCCGGGTTCTGGGGGTCCAGCTGCTGGCGCGCGCGGTCGAAGTTGTCGACCACCGGCAGGATCTCAGCGAGCGTGGAGCAGGTGATCTTCAGGCGCAGTTCGTCCTGGTCACGGCTTTGGCGCTTGCGGAAATTGTCGAAGTCGGCGGCGATGCGCATGTATTGGCTGCGCACGCTCTCGTGCTCGGCCCTGAGGCTGCTGAGCGCTGCCTCCAGCTCCTGCACCCGCTGCTGGGGATCGCCGGGCTCGGAACCGGTGCCAGCCTGCGCAGACGCTTCGGCCGAGGCCGCGGAGGCTTCGAGCTGGGTGATCAATTCATTCGCCTCGCTGGCAAGGCCCTCCGTGGAGGCCTCCGTGGAGGCCTCCTGAGGTGCCTCCACAGGGGCCTCAGAATCCTGGGAGAAGGAAGAGGCTTCGCCACTCATGCCGGCTGGA
>CALFOF010000108.1 GCA_937919075.1 uncultured Cyanobium sp.
GGCACCTCCCGCAGCCGCTGCATGTCATCGAGCAGGGCCTCGGTGTAGGCGCCCTATTCCGCCAGCACCACCAGGTGCACCCGCACCAGCCAGCCCTCCTGGCTCCAGTTCTCCCCAGCTGAGCTGAATTCCGGTGGCTTGGCTGATGCGCCCATTGGCATAGCTGAACACCACATCCCCCCCGCTGGCAGCGGCTGAGGTTGTCGTAGCTCACATTGCGGGTGCCGTTGGCATTGGCCTTCGGCGATCAGATGTAGCCGCCAACGCCAGAGATGGCGAGGAACAGCAGGTCGGTGGCGCTGGGCAGGTGAGCGAGCACGCCTTCTCGCAGAGAAGCAGTGGGCGGCTTCGATCTCGGCGCGGCTGTAGCGGCCGTGCACGCGGTGGTTCAGGTTCCGCGATGAATAGCGTCAGAGGGCATCAATGAACGTTTCCGCATCGACTCTCGCCTGGCGAAGAACGCTTCCCAATGTCCCCACTGCCAGATCACGGCGATGGAGTGGCACCACGCAGGTCACAGTGGTGTCGCCTCCCTCAGGGTTGGGTGACTGTCTTCGCAGCACCACATGGCTGCCTTTCTGACGCACGATCTCGAAGTCGAGGCAACTTAGGCAACGTTGACATCGAAGGTGGTCAGCAGCCAGGGCACCAGCGCAGGTTGCGGGCATTCCTCCAGGTAGACCTCTTCTTCCCGGTACAGGATCGCCGTGAGGCGCTGGGGGGTGGCGGTCGTCATGGTCGCTCCGCCTCGTGGCTCACGTAGCGCGCGAACCCCAGGCACACGAACGGCTCGGTGACCGTGCCCTGCCGTCGCTGCACCCACACAAACAGCAGCACCCGTGAGCCGCGTGCCTCGTGGTGGATGGTGCGCTGTCTGTTGGCGAAGGTGGTGCAGACGTCCCGCAGCCCCGTCCCGTTCTCCGGAGACGACAGCGAATCCGGCCGCCTTGGTGAAGGCAGGTCAGAATCGGGCCATGGCAATCGCACTGACCCCATATCAACGTGAGGCAATCAACGAGGCCTGCCGCCGCCATCAGGTGGCTCGCCTGCATGCCTTCGGTTCTGTTGTGGGCTCTCACTACCAACCAGGAGTGAGCGATATCGACGTTCTGGAACGCGACATGGCGCAGATCACCGGCTGGCCCGATGTCCGGGGCCGTTTCGATGGCCCCGCGCTTTTCCTGACGGGGGCCCTGTCCGATTACGTCCGGCCCGAGCATCGCGACGCGATCAAGGACCTGTTTCCGAAGGCCCGATTCGCGCGGATCCACGATGCCGGTCACTGGCTTCATGCCGAAAGGCCGAAAGAATTCGAAGCCGCCGTCCGGGCCTTCCTCGAGGCCCCTGAACCCACCGGAGCAACCGCATGAGCATCACCCATATCGTCCTGTGCCGGATCGCCACCGGCACGCCCGAGGCCGAGATCGCAGCGATCCGCGATGAGCTTGCAGCCCTGCAGCCGCTGGTTCCGGGGATGGGCCCCCTGACCTTCGGCGCCGATTGCAGCCCGGAAGGTCTGGCACGGGGGCATAGCCATGCCTTCGTCATCCCCTTTGCCGATACGGCGGCCCGGGATACCTACCTTTCCCATCCCGCGCACAAACGCGCGGGGCAGCGGCTGGTCGCCGCCTGCGAGGGCGGGGTGGACGGCCTGACGGTGCTGGATATAGCCTAGCCGATGCCCCTTTGCCGCAAGGCCGACTGCTGGTGGAATTCCAGCCCTGCGATCCAGGAGCTCTCTACAAGTCGTATTTCAGTCTGCTGAATGAGCTTCGCCAGCAACTCCCAGCCTAGGTTGACCTTGTGATGGCAGACGCGGTTCGCAATCCCTATATCAAGGCTTCGATCGAGGCTGACAAGCAGATTCTTTATGCAGCGTGATCCGTCTGCGTATCTGAATGACATCAATGAGGCGGCTGCCGCCATCGAGGAAACTACTGATCGACTCAATCTGGAGACTTATGGGCAAAGCCGCCTGATTCGCTCGGCGGTGGAGCGGGAGTTCATCATCATTGGAGAAGCACTCAATGTGATCTCCCGGAGGTGGCCAGCCCTGTTTGCCTCAATACCGGAGGGCAGACAGATCATCGACTCTTGCAATCTTCTGACCCATGAATATCTGAACGTTAGTGATCGCCTTGTCTGGGGTGCCATTCAGGTGATCTGCCCACTGTCAAGGCCCATTGCCAAGTCCTGCTGCAGGAGCTGAACCCGGGCTGACGCCGCAGCCCCCCCCTCTCAAACCGCCAACCCCATCACCGGTAACCACCCCGCCGGGATCTCCCGCTCCAGCCGCCACCCCAGAAAAGTCCCCCGCCATCGGCCGCTCACCCTCATGGCCCTCGTAGGTGGCAAAGCCCAGACAGCGGAACGGTTCGGTGACACCGCCCGGCCGCCCGTCGACCCGGCGCTGCTCCCGCACAAACAGCAGCACCCGCGAGCCCAGCGCTTCGTGGTGGATGGTGCCCTGGCCGGTGGGCGAGGCGGCGGTGGGCTGGTGCCAGAGCACGCCTTCGCGGTGGCTGCGGGGCGCGCCGCGCTCGTCGACGGCAGCGAAGCCGCAAGGCTGTGCAGCAGTAGGCGGCGAGCACTTCGGCGCAGCCTCTTCGCGACAAGTGCGGCCGTGGACGCGCAGCGGCACCGGCTGCGCCCAGGGCAGGGGGTGCAGGCGGTGATCGGCCCGATCGGCCGATCGGCCAGGGCCTCGGGGTCGGGGGGCGTGGGAGCGTCCTGGCCTGAGATCCATGACCACAACCCCAGCCCCTCTGGTGACCCGCGAG
>CALFOF010000109.1 GCA_937919075.1 uncultured Cyanobium sp.
ACGGTGCAAGCGTGAGTCTGCTGCTGATCTTGGTGGCGCTCGGCGGCCGCCGTCCTGCGGCCCTCGCGGGTGCGTTTGTGGTGGGGGTTTATGTGGTGTATTTCTGCTGCGGCCTTTTGTTGTTGTTGGGTGCTGAAGCCTTCACTGCGCGCTTTGGCGCAGGCCTCGCGCGCCTCTGGAACCAACCTGAGGCACTGGAGCTGGTGATTCAGATCCTGGTTGGGCTGTTGCTGCTGGTCTCGTCCTGGCTGATGCGGCGATCAAGCCCCGCCAAACCGCAGGAAGGGCCAACGGCCGGCAGTTCTCCTGCGTCCATGGCGTTGCTCGGGGGCACCCTGGTGTTGTTGGGCATCCCGGGGGCCGTGCCCTACCTGGCCGCTGTGGAGCGGATCGTGCACCAAGACCCGCAGGGGGTTACTGCCATCGCCTATCTGCTCTTTTACAACCTCATCTTTGTGCTGCCCTTGCTGAGCCTGATCGGCCTGCGCTTCCTCTTTCCGCAACGGGCCGGCAAGATCTTTCAGTCGTTGGCAACGCTCAGTTTGTCGGTGTTGCCGAAGCTCACGGCGGTGGCGGTGGTGGCGCTCGGCCTGGTGCTGGTGGCCGATGGCATCGGTTGGTTCCTGGGCCATCTGCTGCTGCCGGTGTCCACCTAAGCGCGATCCCGGATGGCGCTCATTGCGCCAGTGAAAATCCCGTGAATCCACCCAGCAAACCTGCCACCGCACCGGTGAGCAGGCAGGCCAATGTGGAGGCCAGCAGCACGCGCCAGGCCAGCGTGCCCACCACTCCCTTCTGTTCGGGCGCCAGCGCACACAATCCCCCCACAAAGATCCCCAGTGAGGGGAGATGGGCAAAGCCGCAGAGCGCGTAGGCGAGGATCACCACCGAGCGCGGATCGCTCCATTGGCCCGCCTGCAGGCTGCCGGCCAGGCTGACAAACGCCGGCACTTCCGTGGCCACCAGCCGCAACGCCAGCAGTTCGGAGGCTGGCAGCGCGTCGTTGATGGGCACCCCGATCATCCAGACAAACGGAACAAACACCCAGGCCAGCAGAGATTGCAGCGTGGCCTGCGGTTGGCCGACCCAGCCGCCCAGCCAGCCGATGCCCGCATTGGCCAGGGTGAGCAGTCCCACGAAGGCAATCAACACGGCGGTGATGCCCAGCGCCAGCTTCAGGCCATCGTTGGCTCCCTGGGTGATGGCCTCCACACTGCTGCCATAGCGCGCCTCCTCCAGCTGCTCCGGTAGCAGCGCCCGCGATTCGTGGCCGGCCAGCGGCTCCCGCGCCAGCGGTGCCGGCACCAGCAGGCGCGCCATCATCACCGCTGCCGGGGCACTCAGCAGGTTGGCGGTGATCAGATGGCCGGCGATGCCCGGGAAGTGGGGCTGGAGCACGCCCACATAAAGCCCCAGCATGGTGCTGGCGATGGTGGACATGCCGGCAGTGAGCACCACCGCCAATTCATGCGGCTGGGCTGTGGCCAGATAGGGGCGAATCGTGAGCATCGATTCAATCCCCACGAACACATTGCTGGCGGCCACGGTGGCCTCCACGCCTGTGATCCCCAGGCTGCGGCGAAAGAAGCGAGCCAGGGTGTGAATCACCCTCTGCATCACCCCCAGGTGATAGAGCAGGGCCGTGAGAGCCGCGAAAAAAATAGCAATCGGGAAGGCCTGGAAGGCGAGGATCAGGCCCAGGCTGCCCTGTTCGCCTGCAGGCACCGCCAGTGGACCAAACACGAATTCAGCCCCCGTGCGGGCAGGCGCCAGCAGCGCCACCACCGCCCCATTCAGCCAGGAAAACACCACACGGCCGAACGCCAGCTGAAACAGCAGCAAACCGATCCCCAGCTGCGTGGCCAGGGCCACCCCGATCAGCCGCCAGGGCGTGGCCCGCCGATCCTGAGAGAACACCCAGGCCACCAGCAGCAACAGTGCGATTCCCAGACTTCCGCGCACGGTCTGCCAGAGCATGGATCTCTTGCCACGGCTGCTTGTTGCGGCGTCAACTTAGGCGGCGCGCCCACACTGCGGCCATGGGCCCCGGTGAGCGGACCTTGGGGATGCATGCCTGATGCCTATTCGGTGAGCTTTGCTCAATGCTGATCTTGATCCGCTGTTGATCTTCACGCGATGGCCATCTTCATCGGCACTCTTCACCTGTTGCTGATCCCCACCTGATTCCGATCGACGCTCCCGGTGGTTCTGGGTTCCCCTATTTGTTGGTGATGGCGCCGTCCGCCGGGGCAGCCAGAATGATGGAACATTGACCTGATGGCTGCATGCCGGGCTGCGCCTGTCACATCGAGGCTAAAAACGCAGCAGAGCGCAAGACGTTGCTGAAACTGCTGTTGATCAATGGCGTGATGTTCGTGGTCGGCGTCGCAGGCGGAATCATGGCGGATTCAACAGCACTGGTAGCAGATTCCCTCGATATGCTGGCCGATGCGTCGGTCTATGCGCTGTCGCTGTTTGCCGTTGGCAAGGCGGCTCAGCACAAGCACCGAGCGGCCATGCTCAGCGGCCTCTTTCAGATCGCCTTGGCCGGGATGGTTGTTGTCGATGTGATTCGCCGCTTCGTCGGCGGAAGTGTGCCGGAATCGGGTTGGATGATGGCCATTGCCCTGTTGGCCCTGCTGGCCAATAGCTATGGCCTGTATCTGCTCTCGAAGCACCGCAAGGATGGGGTGCACATGCGTGCGAGCTGGATCTTCACGCAGAATGATGTGATTGCCAATCTCAGTGTGATCGTGGCAGGGGGGCTTGTTGTTCTCCTCAATTCTCGGCTTCCAGATCTGATTGCTGGCTTCGCCATCGCCAGCCTGGTGATTTGGGGCGGGGTAAGCATCCTTCAAGAGGCCCGGCGCGAAAAGGCAGCGCGAGGGCACGGGTCGGCGTAGGCCCTCTGAGTAGGCCTTCCAAGCAGGCCAATGTGTCGCTTGGCTGTGAGGCCCATGCTGGCCAGGCGATTCATGGCATGATGCTTGTCATGCGATACGCCGTCGGCCACAAGCAAGCCGTGCGTGAGCGCATCCTTCAGGCGGCGGCGGCTGAGCTGCGCTGCAAGGGGCTCTCGGGCATCGGCATCCCCGCGCTGATGCAACGCGCTGGCCTCACCCATGGCGCCTTCTACGCCCATTTCCCCAGCCGCGACACCCTGGTGGCCGAGGCCATCCGCACGGCGGCCGCTGCCAGTGCCGCAGGGCCGCTCGCTGACGCCCATTCGCTGGAGGAGTGTCTGGCTGCCTATCTCGCGCCCGAGCACCTGAGCCACCCGGAGCGAGGTTGCGTGATTGCGGCACTCGGGGGTGAGGGGGCCCGTCAACCGGCGCCCGTGCGCGCTGCCTTTGCAGAGGCGGTTCGTGGGTTGCTCGCCTCCATTGAGCGCAAGTTGCACCCGCGCCCGGCTCCGCCCGCCCCCTCCCCGGCGCCCAGCGATGAAGCGCCAAGCGGTGCCCCCCCCAGCGATGAGGCGTTGCGGCTGGTGTCGGCGATGGTGGGAGCGGTGCTGCTGGCTCGCCTGGTGGACGATCCCGCCCTGGCGCAGCGGTTGCTCGCCGCCACCGCTTGCCCCACGGGCGGCCGAACCACGCAGCTGAAGCTGGCAGACCTTCACTCCTGAGGGCCCGAGCCCCCGCCCGGCCTTTCTTGCTTCAGCAAGACGTCGCGCGACCAGATTGCATGATGCTCGTCATCGCTAAAGCCACTGCCCTGGCCAGCACCTCGCGGGCATCACCCCGGCTGCATCACCCCGACTGCGTGCATCGCATCGCCTCCATCGCCACGCCTCCATCACCCCGCGCTCCTCTTCATCCGCTTTTCACCCATGACACCCGCCCGCACCCCCTACCAGCAGCGTTTCCTGCACCGCTACGGACCCTGGGCTGTGGTGACCGGGGCCTCCTCCGGGATTGGCCGTGCCCTCGCCGGCCGCCTGGCGGAGGCGGGGCTGAACCTGGTGCTCGTGGCCCGCAGCCGCCCGCTGCTTGATGCCCTCGCGGCCCAGCTCAGCGCCCGGCACGGCGTGCAGGTGAGCGTCCTTGATCTGGATCTGGCGCGCGACGACCAGCTCGCCGAGCTTCGTGCCGCCACGGACCAGCGGGAGGTGGGCCTGCTGGTGGCCGCCGCCGGCTTCGGCAGCTCCGGCCCCTTCCTCGACGGCGACCTCGCCAGCGAAACCGAGATGCTGATGGTGAATGGCCGGGCCGTGATGCAGGCCTGTTTTCATTTCGGCCGGCGCTTCCGCGCGCAGGGCCGTGGTGGTCTGGTGCTGCTCAGCTCGATCGTGGGCTTTCAGGGCATGCCCTACGCCGCCCATTACGCCGCCACCAAGGCCTATGTGCAGGCCTTGGCCGAAGCGCTGCAGGT
>CALFOF010000110.1 GCA_937919075.1 uncultured Cyanobium sp.
CAGCTCGCTGCGCAGCAGGCTCCAGGCGCCGGCGCCTTCGGCCACGTGATCCACCACATGCTGCTCGGCCTTGAGCACCGCCTGGATCGCCCCGGCCAGCTCGGCTTCATCCTCCACCAGCAGGAGGCGCAGGGGCATGGCGCTCACAGGGGCGGCTGGAGCCGATCCTAGTGAGCACGGCTGGTTTCACCTGTTTTTCATCCCCCCTGCGGCATTCTCGGCAGGTTCTTGTCCTGCCCTGCGGCAGCCACAGCAGCATGCGCGCGTTTCTTCTGGCCGCTGGCCTCAGCCTTGGAGCCCTGGCCGCCGGGGGCCTTCAGACGGCTCTGGCGCATGTGGGCCATGGCGATGAGTTTCAGCAGCAGGGAGACGTGCGCCAGGTGCCGGTCAATGGGGAGATCGATGCCCTGCTGGGAATCACCACGGCCTCTGCCACTGCCACCGGCGGGGTGGTGTCGATTCCTGTGGCTGCAGTGGTGAAGGCTGATGGCAAGCCGCTGGTGTTTGTGAAGTACGGCACCACCTATGACCCGGTGTTCATCAAGACCGGCGCCAGCAGCGGTGACCAGATTGAAGTGAGTGAGGGTGTGACGGCTGGAGAAGAGGTGGTGATTCAAGGGGCCCTCTCCCTTTATGCCGAGTCGAAGAAGAGTGAGGGCGCCGCCGCTGACGAGCCGCCTGCCCCCGCGGCTACCCCGGAGGCAGCCGCCCCCCCAGCCACGGCTGCAACCGCCCCAGCTTCGGGGAGCCCCAGCCCGCTGGTGATCGGTGCGGCGACGCTGGCGGTAGCGGTTGTGCTGGCCGGGGTGGTGGCCACGCGACGCGGCCACAAGCACTGATTGCTGCACCGACTGATCCCTCTACTGACTGATCCCTCTACTGACGGATCGCTGTAAGGCGCTCTGCGGTGTGACTGCTCCGCCCATTCTCTGCTTGCTTCCATGCTCAATCGCCTGCTGAACCAGACACTCCGCACCTCGATTGCCAGGCGCTGGCTGGTGGTGGTGGCTGCGCTCTTGATCACCCTCTGGGGCCTGTCGATCCTCAGCCGCATGCCGCTGGATGTGTTCCCCCCGTTTGCCCCGCCCCAGGTGGATGTGCAGACCACAGCCGATGGCCTGGCGCCAGAAGAGGTGGAGCAGCGCATCACCGTGCCGATCGAATCGGCGGTGAACGGCCTGCCGGGGGTGGTAACGGTGCGCTCCTCCTCGAAGGTGGGGCTGTCGATGGTGCAGGTGCTGTTTGCGCAGAACGCCGACATCAACCGGGCCCGCCAATCGGTGGCGGAACGCCTTCAACAGATCGAGGCGGAGCTGCCTGCCAATGCCAGCGCCCCGGCCATCTCGCCGCTGGTGTCGCCGCTGGGCACGATCCTGCAGTACGCCTTCACACTTAGTGGCGGCGGCCCCACCACGGCGATGGAACTGCGCCGGATCGTTGCCACCACCTTCAACCACCAGATCCTTGCAGTGCCTGGTGTGTCACAAGTGACTCTTTATGGCGGTGAGGAGGCCCAGCAGCAGATCCAGATTGATCCGCAGCAACTGCAGGCCCGCCAGGTGTCGCTGCAGGCGGTGGCTGAGGCGGCCGTAGCGGCAAGTGCCAGTGCCCCCGGCGGTTTTCTGATCGCGGGCGGGCAGGAGCAGCTGATCCGCGCCGATGGCCAGGCGAGCAGCCCTGAGGAGCTCGCCGATTCGGTAGTGATGGATCGCAACGGACAACCGCTGCGGCTTGGGGATGTGGCCGAGGTGCGGCTGGCTGGCGCCCTCAAGCGCGGTGATGGCAGCTTCAACGGCAAGCCGGCGGTGGTGCTGATGATCAACAAGCAGCCCGACATCGACACGCCCAGGGTGACCCGCGAGGTGGAGGAGCGAATCGCTGCCCTCAGCAAAACCCTGCCGGGCGACATTCAGCTGACGCGCAGCTTCCGGCAGGCCAGTTTCATTGATACGGCAATCAGGAACGTGAGCATGTCGTTGATCGTAGGCATCGCGATTGTGTCAGCGGTGATGCTTCTGTTTCTGATGAACTGGCGCACCGCCGTGATCACCCTCAGTGCCATCCCCCTCTCTTTGCTGATCGGCCTGATGCTGATGCGCGCCTTTGGGCTGGAGATCAACACCATGACCCTCGGCGGGCTGGTGGTGGCGATCGGCTCGGTGGTGGACGATTCGATTGTGGACATGGAGAACTGCTACAGCGGACTGCGCCGCAATCAGCTGGCTGCCCAGCCCAGGAATCCCCTTCAGGTGGTGTACGAAACCTCGGTGGAGGTGCGCCAACCAGTGATCCTCTCCACCGTGATCATTGCGGTGGTGTTCGCGCCGATCTTCAGCCTCACGGGAGTGGAAGGGCGGATCTTCGCGCCGATGGGGCTGGCCTATTTGCTGTCGATCGCGGCCTCCACCCTGGTGGCGCTCACCCTCTCGCCTGCGCTCTGCGGCATTCTGCTGGCGAACACGCGGCTCCCCACTGAGAACACCTGGATCGCCACCTGGGCCGAGCGGGCTTATCGGCCCCTGCTGGAGAAGGCGCTGATCTCCCCCAAACGGCTGCTGGCCGTGGCCCTTGCCGTGGTGGTGGGGGCCTGCGCCGTCCTGCCCAGCCTCGCTCGGGTGTTCCTGCCGGAGTTTCGCGAGAAATCGCTGGTGAACTCGATGGTGCTTTATCCCGGCGTGTCCCTGGAGATGACCAACCGCGCTGGATTGGCGTTGTCCAACACCGTCAAGGCCAACCCGCTGTTCGCGTGGGTGCAGGTGCGGGCGGGCCGGGCCCCCGGCGATGCTGATGGCGCTGGGGTGAATCTGGCCCATGTGGATGTGGAGTTGAGCGATCAGGCGATGATGAATCGCCCTGCCGCTATCGCCGAACTTCGCCAAGCCTTCCTGAAGCTGCCAGGTGTAGCCCCCAACATCGGCGGTTTC
>CALFOF010000111.1 GCA_937919075.1 uncultured Cyanobium sp.
ATGGGAAGAAATGCGGAACGTACGGATCGCTGCAACGCCTGGCGGCGTCGTCACGATCAGACTAAGTCATAGTCACTTCGGATAAGGGGTGGGAGCGGACGGTTTTCGCCACCTGCCTGCTGCCCCTGCCTCGCACCGATCTGCGGCCACGCGGCTCACCCCGAGGATCGCTGCGCTGGGGCTGGCCGGTGTCGTCGGAACTCCCAGCGGCTGAGGCGATGGTTGGCGTCAAAACTGAGGCAGACCTGCGCGAAGTGGTCGGCCTGCAGCAGGCAGCCGAACTGCAGCTGAAAGGCTCCGGTGGGCAGGCGATCGGGCAGCGAGCACACCAGGTTGTCGTCGAAGGCGGTGGTGTGGTCATGAAGAGCGAACGCCGCCGGCTCGAAGCCGGCGATCGGTTCGGCGGCTGGGCTGGCCTCCGGCCAGACACCCGGCTCCAACACCTGCCGCTCCCCCGGCCAGCCGCAGACACGCTCCAGCAGCTCGGCGGCGGAGGCGAGCGGGGCGCGGGGCGGATCGATCTCGCCCCGCTGGCAGCGAAACGGTGTGGCGGCAACCGATTCGAGCTGCACGGCACCATCACCCAGCGGCGCATAAAGGGCGATCAGCATGGAGCGGGAGCGGCCGCTGAACAGGTTCACTTCGTGGCCACAGCGCGGCGCCTCGCTGGTCATCGTCAGGCTCGACTGGCCCCCCGCCCCGGGAAATTGCCAGCAGCTGCCCCCGCTGTTGTAGGTGCTGCGGCTGAGCGCCAGGATCCGCTCGTTGCCAGGGGCGAAGCGCAGGCCGGTGCCGTGCCAGGTGCCGTGGTCGGCATCGCTGAACGAAATGGCGTAGGTGCTCTGCGGAATCTCCAGCGAAGGCCGCTGGAAATCGAAGCCGCCGGGCCCGCGCAGATACCAGCGGGTGGGCCCTTGCCAGTGGCCATCGAAGTTGGCGCGGTTGAGCGCCCACTGGCGCCGTTGCCCCGGCGCATCTCCATCGGAGCCCAACGGCCGCTGCATCGGCTCAGCCTATCGATCCCCACAGGCCAAACCAGCCGCCTGTGGTCAGAATCCCCTCAGCACGCTCTCACCCCCCATGCCCGCCACGCCCGCCACCGACCCGAACACGTTGGTGGAGGCTCTGCAATGGCGCTACGCCACCAAGGCCTTCGACGCCGCGCGCACGATTCCCGCAGGGCTCTGGAGCAGCCTTGAGCAGACGCTGGTGCTGAGCCCCTCCTCCTACGGGCTGCAACCGTGGAAGTTCCTGGTGATCGACGATCCGGCCCTGCGCAGCGAGCTGCGCCCCTTCTCCTGGAACCAATCGCAGATCACCGACGCCTCCCACCTGGTGGTGTTCCTGGCCAAACGCACGATCGACGGCGCCGATCTCGATCGCCTGATCGAGGCCACCAGCACGATCCGCGAGCAACCGATCGAGCAGCTGGCGTTCTACCGCTCGATGATGCAGAAAGATCTGCTGGATGGTCCCCGCAGCGCCCTGATCGACCAGTGGTCCACCAACCAGCTGTACATCGCCCTCGGCACCTTCATGACGGCGGCGGCCCTGCTCGGCATCGACACCTGCCCGATCGAGGGCTTCTCGCCCCCCGACTACGACCGGCTGCTGGGACTTGACACCTCGCCGTATCGCAGCGCGGTGGTGTGCGCTGCCGGCTACCGCTCCGCCGACGACAAGTACGCCAGCCTGGCGAAGATCCGCTACACCGCTGCGGAGTTGATCGAGCACCGCTGAAGCCACCACCTGGCTGGCGTTGCGTCTCGCGTAGGGCGGCGACGCTTTGGGCGGACGCTGAGCCAGGATGCGGGGATTCGCTGACGCCCATGGCTCGATTGATCATGGTTCTCAAGCCCCGCGGGCCGGCGGCAGAGCAGGATCTGATTCCTGTTCTGCTGCCGGCGCTCGTTCAGCTGGGCACCGAAATCGATCAGCAAGGGCCGGTGCATCTAAGCGGCCTGCTGCGGATTCCGCCCCAGGGGTTGGCGGTGCAGTTGTTCGCCGATGTGCAACCCCAGGCTGATGGCCCCGAGCTGGATGTGGTGCTGATGAGTGGCGAAGCCATGACCAAAGGCGCGCCGCTCACCCGCCAGACCCTGCAAACCCTGATCGATCTGCTGCCGTTGCATGCCGCCGGCCTGGAGCTGATCTTCCGCTCCGACCGCGACGGCCCACTACCGCGCCAGAAGCGTGCTCCGGCTCCCGCCAGCCGGTGAGCCGCGCCGCAAGGTTGGAGGGGCCGGTGCTGGTGATCGCCAGCGGCAACCGGCACAAGATTCGCGAGCTGGCGGCGATGCTGGCGGCGGCCCGCCTGCAGGTGCTGCCCCAGCCCGAGGGCCTCGAGATCGAGGAAAACGGCGCTACCTTCGCTGAGAACGCCCGGCTTAAGGCTGAAACTGTGGCCGCCCTCACCGGCCGCTGGAGCCTGGCCGATGATTCCGGCCTGTGCGTCGATGCTCTGGGCGGCGCGCCGGGCATCTATTCGGCCCGCTATGCCCCAAGCGACGCCGCGAGGATCAGCCGGCTGCTGCAGGAGCTGGGTGATACCCCTTACCGCAGCGCCGCCGTCGTATCGGCCCTGGCGCTGGCGGACCCCAGCGGCCGCACCGTGCTGGAAGCCGAGGGCATCTGTCGCGGCGAGATCCTCACCCAGCCAGTGCAGGCCCCCGGCTACGGCTACAACACCCTGCTGCATGTGCGTGAGGCCGGCTGCACGCTGGCCGAAATGAGCGCGCACCAGCTCGAAAAGCTCGGCAGCCGCGCCAAAGCCGCTCGCCAGCTGGCGCCGGAGCTGCGGCGGTTGCTGGGCGTCTGAGATCTAGCGGCTGCTAGGCCTTCGAGTGCCCGCGACGGCT
>CALFOF010000112.1 GCA_937919075.1 uncultured Cyanobium sp.
GATGTGCTCGATCTCTGCCGCACCGGCAATGGCTGAGCAGGCCTGACGGTCAGTTCAGCGGCTTGACGGCATACACCATGCGGTCGGCGTAGCCGAGATGGGCGTAGAGACGATGGGCTCGTTTGTTCTGCGCCAGCACGGCGATTCCCGACACGTCACAGCCCTTCGCGCGGAAGTATTGCTCGATTGCGGCCATCAGCTCCGTGGCCACGCCCTGGCCACGGAAGGCTTCCGACACAAACAGCTCAAGAACTTCGCCCTCCCGTTGAACCGTGTTGCCGATGGCTTCGTAATAGGGCGGGGCTTTCACGATCCCGGCCACGATTCCCGCTGGCTGATCAGCGATCACAGCCACCAGGATCACACCTTCTGCACCTGCAACGCGCTTCTGCAGATCCTCCGCATAGGCCTCTCCATAGCCTTCGGGGCAGATGATCCGTTGCTCAGGATCGAGGGGAATCAGGGATCGCTGCAACCCGGTGATGTAGTGGGCAATCAGGTGCCGTTCTTCGCTGCGAATCGGCCGGATTTCAAGGCGAGGCTGCATGGGATTGTGGGTGCTGCGGCTCAGGCAATGGTGCACCACACACGGTGAAGCCCTCTCCGGCAGCGCAATGCTGCAGCAGCTGTTCCTGGAGATCCGCAGGCCAGCCACCGCCAGCCCGCTTCAGGCTCTGCTCCCTAGGGTCACCGGCGGCCCTTGCGCCACGTGCCGTTTCGCTTGCTGCCCATGTCCGCCGCCAGCCCCAATCCCTTGCTCGCCTTGCCCTTTGAGCCCTCGATCGAGGCGCTGGGTGAGGCCTACTGGGATGTGGTGGAGGCGGCCGCCTTTCCCCAGAGCCGCCTGCGCTTTCGCAACGATCCGCTGCTGCAGCAGCTCGGCGTGAATCCGGCCGCCGTGAGCGACGCCGATCTGGAGGCCGCTTATGGGCGCTTCGAAGGGCGCACGCCGCTGCTGGCCCTGCGCTACCACGGCTATCAGTTCGGAACCTATAACCCGTTTCTCGGCGATGGGCGCGGCTTCCTCTACGGCCAGCTGCGCGATCGCCACGGTGCCCTGCAGGACCTCGGCAGCAAGGGATCCGGCACCACGCCCTGGAGCCGTGGCGGGGATGGCCGCCTCACGCTCAAGGGCGGCGTGCGCGAGGTGATCGCCTCCGAAGCCCTGCACCGGCTCGGTGTGACCACCAGCCGCACGCTCAGCCTGGTGGAAACAGGCGAAGGGCTGTGGCGTGGCGATGAGCCCTCCCCTACCCGCAGTTCGGTGATGGTGCGCCTGGCCCGCACCCACCTGCGCTTCGGCACCTGCGAGCGGCTGCTGCACCTGCGCCAGTCCGAGCAGCTCGAACGGCTGCTGCGCCACGTGGTGGCTGTGTACTACCCCCACATCGCCGCCGCCCATCCCCCCGCTGCCGATGGCAGCGCCCTGGCGGCCCTGCTGGCGTTCTACGGCGAACTGGTGGAGCGGGTGGCGCGGCTGGCGGCCGAATGGATGGCGGCCGGCTTCACCCACGGCGTGCTCAACACCGACAACATGTCGCTGACGGGCGAGAGTTTCGATTACGGCCCCTTCGCCTTCCTCGAAACCTGGGATCCGGGCTTCACCGCCGCCTACTTCGATCACAGCGGCCTCTACGCCTACGGCCAGCAGCCGCTGATCTGCCATCAGAACCTGCGGCGGCTGCAGGAGCCCCTGGCGATGCTGCTGCCGCGCGCCGAACTGGAGGTACGCCTGGAGCGGTTCGTGCCCTCCTACGACCACCACTACCGCCATTGCCTGATGCGCCGCCTCGGCTTTGATGCCGGCGCCGTGGCGGCAGTGGCCGGCGGTGGCAGCGACCTGGCCGATCCGGTGCCGCTTGCCATGCAACTGCTGGCTGCCTGGCCGGTGGCTTATGGCAGCTTCTTCGCTGCTCTCGCCGATCGCATCACCAGTGGCGGCCTACCGGCGGAAGCCGAAGCCCTGGCGCCGTTCGTGCCTGGGGCTCCGGTGCCCCCGGCCGATCGCTGGGCCACCTGGCGCGATGCCTGGTGGGGCTGGTCGTCGGCGCTGCCGCCCGAGCATCAGCAGGGCATTGCCACCACCCTGCGGCGCTGGAATCTGCCGGTCACGCCGGTGCGGGCTGAGATCGAGCGTCTGTGGGAGGCGATCGACACGGCGGACGACTGGGGCCCCTTCCAGCAGTGGCTGGAGGGGTGCGTGGCCTCTGCTGGCACACCCTGACCGCAAGCGCCGGCGGGTGTTGGGTGCTACAGCCGCCCCAGCGGGGCTCTGTCTGAATTCACCCACTGCTTCCCGTTTTGATGCCTCGCCATGACCTCCGAACAGGCCGCCCAGCTGATCGACGACACCCTTGACCTCGTGCATCAACGGCTCCAGGCGCTCGAAGCTGATCGCCAGGGCCGCGAACACCGGGCGCTTGCTGCCGAATTCCGTGAGTGGCGCCAGCCCAGCGGCGGCCACATCGATCTGATGCTCTGCCCTGGCTTCAGCCGCGGCTGAACGCACCCACCCTGGCGAGGTGAGCACCGAGCCTCCGTCCGGTTTCTTTGCCAGGCGGCCTTGAGCGTGCCGCCGTCAGCTTCCTCGCTCTGCGTGCAGCCCAGAGCGATCAGTCGTCCAGGTGCAGCCCTCCATGTGCCGCCGCCAGAGCGCGTTGCTGCTCCCGTTCAAGCCACTGCCAATACACCCCGCCGATCGCCACGGCGCAGACCACCCCGCTGATCGTGCTGCCCAGCAGGATGCGGCTGCTGAACGACCAGCCCAGTTGCCAGAGGCCCTCCTGCTGGAGAGCCTGGGCGCTGGGCCAGCCCTGACCCGGCCCCAGCAGCCAGCTGCCCAGCTGGTAGTTGAACCAGTAGAGCGGCACGTAGGTGAAGGGGTTGCTGATCCAGGTGCCAGCCGCCGCCAGCAGGTGGTTGCCGCGCACCAGGCTGGCCAGGCCGATGCCCAGGATCGTCTGCAGCCCGAAGAACGGGAAGCAGCCGCAGAACACACCGGCGGCCAGGCCCCGCGCCCGTTGCCCGTGGGAGCCCTCCTGCCGCCACAGCCACAGCATCAGCCGGCGCAGGCGGATGGCGCCGTGCCGCAGGCTCCGCCGCAGCCGAGACTGGAGCGTCCGTCGCCG
This sequence comes from uncultured Cyanobium sp., assembly GCA_937919075.1. Classification (GTDB taxonomy): domain Bacteria; phylum Cyanobacteriota; class Cyanobacteriia; order PCC-6307; family Cyanobiaceae; genus MW101C3. Next base: position 3,129 of record CALFOF010000112.1, read on the forward strand.
CCGGGGCCGGTTGGATTGGGACGACACCATCGCTGCGATCGCCACGGCCGTGGCACCGGGTCTGGGAAGTGTGGCGATCGTAAGGATCTCGGGCCCGGCGGCGGAATCGATCGGCCGCGCCCTGTTCCGCGCCCCGGGGCAGCAGGTCTGGGGCAGCCACCGCGTGCTCTACGGCCATGTGGTCGACCCGGCCAGCGGTGAACGGGTGGATGAGGCCCTGCTGCTGCTGATGAAGGCCCCCCGCAGCTTCACCCGCGAAGACGTGGTGGAACTGCACTGCCACGGCGGCCTGATCGCTGTGCAGCGGGTGCTGGCGCTGGTGCTGGCCCACGGCTGCCGCCGCGCCGCCGCCGGTGAATTCAGCCAGCGGGCGTTCCTGAACGGCCGCCTCGATCTCACCCGCGCCGAGGCGATCGGCGATTTGATCGCCGCCCGCAGCCAGCGGGCCGCCCAGCTGGCGATGGCGGGCCTCGATGGCGGCCTGCAGCGCCGCATCACCGCCTTGCGGGAGCAGCTGCTCGATCAGCTGGCCGAGCTGGAGGCACGGGTGGATTTCGAGGAGAATCTGCCGCCGCTCGATGCCGTCGCTGTGGTGGCGGCGCTCACGGCGGTGCGCCAGGCGCTCGAGGCCCTGGTGGCCGAGGCGCGTCAGGGGGAGTTGCTGCGCGACGGGCTGCGCGTGGCGATCGTGGGCCGCCCCAACGTGGGCAAGTCGAGCCTGCTCAACCGGCTCAGCGAGAGGGAGCGCGCGATCGTGACCGACACCCCCGGCACCACCCGCGACCTGCTCGAAAGCGAGCTGGTGCTGGCGGGTGTGCCGCTTACCCTGCTCGACACCGCCGGCATCCGTCCCACCAGCGATGCGGTGGAACGGCTCGGCATCGCGCGCAGCCGTGCCGCCCTGGCCGCCGCCGATGCGGTGCTGCTGCTGTTCGATCTCACCACCGGCTGGGGCGACGACGACCAGGCGCTGCGTGACCTGGTGCCGGACGGTGCGGTGCTGCTGGTGGTGGGCAACAAGGCCGATGCCGCCGGCGTCGCCGCCGGTGCAGTGGCCCCGGTCGGCCCCGGGTGTCCGCTCGAGGTGGCGATCAGCGCCCGCACCGGTGAGGGCTGCGACGTGCTCGTGGAGAGGCTGCTGCAGCGCTGTGGGGCCACCGAGCTGCAGGGCCTGCAGGTGGCGCTCAATGGCCGTCAGCGCGAGCTGGCCGCCGCCGCCGCCGCTGCCCTGGGCCGCAGCCTGGAGGCCGCCGCCGCAGCGCTGCCCTGGGATTTCTGGACGATCGATCTGCGCGCCGCCGTGCGCAGCCTCGGCGCGATCACCGGCGAGGAGGTGAGCGAAGCCGTGCTCGATCGGGTGTTCGCGCGCTTCTGCATCGGCAAATGAGCAGGGGCTGAGCGCAATGGCCACATGCCGTGGGGCTGTGCAGTGATCGATTCCAGGGCTCAGCTCCCGTTGGAGTCGCGCCAGGCCATCGGTGCCGCCGGCATGGCCCACGGCTCCCAGGTGTCGGTGGATCTGCTTGCCGCCATCGACCCCTGGGACCACTTCGCCGACCCGCTGGAGCAGGTGCGCCACCGCTTCAATGTGTGGCCCCGGGGCCGGGAGCCGGAATGGCCGGCAACGATTATGGGTTGAACGGCCCGTCTGCTCCTCCTTTTCCCGCCTGCCCTCCTTGCCTGCCGTTTTCCTGCCCCGGTGACACCTCCGCCCCTGCTGTCCTTCAGCCCTGCCCTTGAGCAGCAGTTGCGCAGCTGGCTGGCCGAGGATCTCGGCCGCGGCGATCTCACCGCACCGGCCCTGACGGGCGCGCGGGGCCGGGCCCACTGGATCGCCAAAGCCGATGGGGTGTTTTGTGGCGGCGTGCTGGCGGCGCCCCTGTTCCGGCTGCTGGACGGGGAGCTGGTGGTGCGCGATCGGGTGGCGGAGGGGACGCCGGTGCGGGCCGGCCAGCGGCTGCTGGAGCTGGAGGGGGCGGCCCCGGCCCTGGTGGCGGGCGAACGCACCGCCCTCAACCTGGCCATGCGCCTCAGCGGCATCGCCACCGCCACTGCCCGGCTGGTGGCTGAGCTGGCGGGCAGCGGCGTGGCCCTGGCCGACACCCGCAAGACCACGCCCGGTCTGCGGCTGCTGGAGAAGTACGCCGTGCGTTGCGGCGGCGGCTTGAACCACCGCTTCGGCCTCGATGACGCGGCCATGCTCAAGGAGAACCACCTGGCCTGGAGTGGTGGGGTGGGTCCGGCAATCGCGGCGGTGCGGGCGGCCGCGCCTTGGCCGGCGCAGGTGATCGTGGAGGCGGAAACAGCCGCCGAGGCCGAAGCCGCCGTGCGTGCCGGTGCCGACGCGGTGCTGCTTGATGAATTCGCCCCGCCGGACCTGCAGGCGTTGGTGCCGCAGCTGCGGGAGCTGGCGGCGGCGCAGGGGCGGGCGGTGGTGCTGGAAGCGTCGGGGGTGCAACCTGAACTGCTGCGGGCTTACGCCGCCACCGGCATCGATCTGATCTCCACGAGCGCGCCGGTCACGCGCAGCTGCTGGCTGGATCTGAGCATGCGCTACCTCCCAAGCGGCGGCTGAACGCGGGCACCATCCCGACATGCCGTTGTGGATTTGTGGCGGTGGTTCCGGGCGTGTGGCGCTCTGTGCCTTCGGGCAGCAGAGTGACGGCGGGTGTTCGATGCCGTGAGCCATGCCGTTCTGCCGCTTCTCGAGCCCGAGCCTTCGGCTCACCTCGGTGGCCCTGGCGTTGCTGGCGGGCGTGCTGCCGGCCACGGCCGCCCGGGCCGGGGCGGTGCTGCAGCGGGTGGCCACCAGCGGCGAGCTGGTGGTGGGAAGCGAACCCCTGCTGCCCCCCCTAAGTTTTCTCGACAGCAAGGGCCAGCCCGCCGGCTATGGGGTGGAGGTGGTGCGCCGCGTGCAGGCGGAGCTGAGCACCGCCCTGGGCCGGCCGATCACGGTGCGGTTTGAAGCGGTGAGTGATCCCGCCGAGCTGGTGCGCCGGGTGGGCAAGGGGGAACTGGCCCTTGCCTGCGGCGTGCCTTTCTCCTGGGCCCGTGATGCCCAGGTGGATTACACCCTGCCGATCGGGCTCTCCGGCATCCGGGTGCTGGCCCCGGCAGGCCGGATTGATGGCTCCCCCGCCTCGCTGCAGGGGCGTCGCATCGGTGCGGTGCCGGGCTCCCTCGGCGAGGCGGTGCTGAAGGGCGTCCAGCCCCAGGCCCGTGTCGTTCCCTTTGCCGGCCTGGGTGAGGCGGTGGTCGCGTTGCAGGCCGGCCAGCTGGATGGCGTGATGGGGGACACCAACCTGCTCACCGGCAAGGCCAATAGCCTCGGCACCACTGGGCTGGTGGTCACGCCGGAGCAGCCTTACGAGCGCTATGCGGTGGGCTGCATCGTCCCCGAAAACGATTCCGCCTTTCGCGACCTGGCCAACCTGGCGATCGCCCGTCTGCTGCAGGGGTATGTGGACGGCGATCCCGCCGCGGTGGCCAGCGTGGACCGCTGGGTGGGGCCCAAGGGGGTGCTGGGGGTGCCGTCCGAGCGCATTCGCACCTACTTCGAATCGGTGCTGCTGAATTACGAGGCGATCCGGCCCCAGGGCCCGGCGGCAGCGTCCTCCGCCCCGGCGGCCTCTCCCTGAGGTCAGCCTCCGCCCTGCGCCTGCTCTCACAGCTGCCTCCGCTCTCGCCCATTGCTTCCCCGCCGCTTCTTCGTTCTCCAGGTTTCACCTCCGATGGCTTTCCTTCCGCGTCCCCGGCTGTTCGGCTTCCTGTTGTTCCTGGCGATCCTGCCGTTGGTGCCGGCTGCCGAAGCTTTTGCGGCCGCTGCTGCCGCCACCCCAAGCCGTGATGGCCCGGAACCGGAGAGCCTCGGCGTGGAAGCCCGCCTGCGCCGCATCGCCGGAGCGGTGCGCGAGCTGGAAACCGGATCGGCCGAGGAGCCGGCAACCGCCCAGGCCATCCCCGACGACGTGCTGGCCTACGTGTTCGTGAACGGGCCGCGGGTGGGCTGGCGCAACGGCGGTTTCAACAACGGTGGCTTCCGCAATGGCGGCTTCTGGAACGGCGGCTTCCGCAACGGAGGTGGCTGGTCAAACGGCGGTTTCGGAAATGGCGGCTTCCGCAATGGCGGCGGCTTCCGCAACTTCTGGTGAGCCGTTGACCCCCCCATCGTTCGGTCCCCTGCGGCTGCTGGTGGTGCAGCCCACCCCGTTCTGCAACCCCGAC
>CALFOF010000113.1 GCA_937919075.1 uncultured Cyanobium sp.
TGCTGTCGTGCTCAAGGCCTTCCGCCTTGCCCTTCAGGACCATCACCGTGGCGCGCCGCCACGTAGTGATGTTCAACGGCTCGTAGGAGGCGTTCAGTACGAGAACCTGTCTCACGGCGCTCTGCCCAGGGGAGGCATGCCACACCTCCTGCGTGGCGGCATGCTAATGGGAGTTGCCGGTCCTGCCTCAGATCCGGCCTACGTTCGCCCTACGCGGCTCCCCGCCACGCCCACGCCCACGCCCACGCCCACGCCGGGATGATCCCCTCTTCCGCAGCTCCTTCCTTCCCCTGCGCCACCGACGCCCCTCTCGCCTGCGGTCTGCATCCCACGCAGCGGGCCTGGGTGGAGGTGGATGCGGCGGCGATCCGGCGCAACGCCAGCCGTTTGCAGCGCTTTCTCCGCTCCGGCTGCACGTTGATGGCCGTGGTGAAAGCCGATGGCTATGGGCATGGCGCCCTGCCGGTGGCGCAGGCAGCGCTGGCTGGTGGTGCCGGCTCGCTCGGGGTGGCCACCCTGCAGGAAGGTGTGGACCTGCGGCAGCGAGGGATCGAAGCACCGATCCTGGTGATGGGCAATCTGGTGGGCGCCGAAGAGTTGCACAGCTGTCTGCACTGGCAGCTGATGCCCACGATCAGCTCACTGGAGGAGGCCAGCTTGAGCCATCGCCTGGCGGCAGGCACTGGTCGCCGCATGGCGGTGCATCTCAAACTCGACACCGGCATGGCCCGGCTGGGAGTCGACTGGCGGGCGGGGGCCCAGCTGCTCGCGTCGCTGCATGCCCTCGACCACCTGGAGGTGGCTGGGGTCTATTCCCATCTCGCCGATGCCGATGCTGGTGAGACTGGCGGCTCCGATCTGACCCGCCAGCAGCAGGAGCGGTTCGAGTGCGTGCTGCGCCAGGCCGCCGACCGCGGGCTGGCCACCGGCCAGCGTCACCTGGCCAACTCCGCCGGCAGCCTGCGTGGGCCTTCCCTTCACTACGACCTGGTGCGGGTCGGCCTGGCGCTCTACGGCCATGCGCCGGCTCCCCATCTGGCGGGTCAGGTGCCGCTGGAGCCTGCCATGGGTGTCCGTGCCCGGGTCACGCTGCTGCGCGATGTCCCGGCGGGGATGGGGGTGAGCTATGGCCACCAGTGGCGCGCACCGCGGCCCAGTCGGTTGGCGGTGGTGGCGATCGGTTACGCCGACGGCGTGCCGCGCTCCCTCTCCAACCGCATGGAGGTGCTGTTCGCGGGCCGCCGGCTCACCCAGGTGGGCGCGATCACCATGGATCAGCTGATGATTGATGCCACTGACGACCCCGCGCTGCGTGTGGGCTCGGTGGTGACGCTGCTGGGCTGCGACGGGGACAACCGGATCGGCCCCGAGCACTGGGCCGCCACCTGCGGCACCATCCCCTGGGAGATCCTCTGCGGCTTCAAGCATCGGCTGCCGCGGCTCCGTCCCGAAGACGCCTGTCACGAGCGCTGATAAGCTTTGCCAGCCCCTGGAGAGGTGGCTGAGTGGTTGAAAGCGGCTCCCTGCTAAGGAGTTACAGGAGGCAACTTCTGTCGAGGGTTCGAATCCCTCCCTCTCCGTTCCCTGTTTCAGCAGCCCCGATCGCGCTGCTCCTGGCTCACTGAACTGGTTCACTGCTTCTGGCTCAATGAACTTGGTTCACTGCTCCTGGTTCACTGAACTGGCTCACTGAAGCGGGAGCCCACCCCGGCGTTGTCGCTCGCTGGCGGCCCGTTCATCGGCAGGCAGCGGGGCGGGATCCAGAGCGCAGGCCTTCAGCAGGCCTGCAGCCAGCTGGGGCAACAGGCGCGCATCCTGCGCCCGCTCGCGCCCCTCGCTGAACACCACCAGCAGGAAGGGCCGATGGCCCTCCACCTCCATGTAGGCAGCGTCGTGGCGGGCCTGGCTCATCCAGCCCGCCTTGCTCCAGAGCCGGGCCCCGACCGGCAGCCCTTCACCGAGGAAGCCATCCACCTGATTCTCCGGATCTGCCGCCCGCAAGGCCGGATCGAGCGGACGCCGCAGCAAGTCACGCATGCGGCCGCTGGCCAGGGGCGAGACGAACGCGCCCGCGATGGCGGCATGGAGCAGGCGGGCGGTGGCATCGGTGCTCAGCCGGTTGCGGTTGGCGCGGTCGGGGCCATAAAACTGCCGCTCCCGCCCATACGGGCCATCGCCCCAGGTCTTCTGACAGAGGTTGCAGGCCTCCGTTTCAGGCCAGCCCAAGCCGGCAAACCAGCGGTTCACCAGCTGGCGTTGCGCCATCCAGGCCGCGAAAGCGGCCGGAGGCAGATCCGGTCCGCTGGTGGTGCCCGTCAGCAGATCCACCACATATCCGGTGGCGTCGTTGCTCGAGGCACGGATCATGTCGGCGAGAGCGCGCCGCAGCTCCTGTGAATCCT
>CALFOF010000114.1 GCA_937919075.1 uncultured Cyanobium sp.
CAACTTCAACCAGTCGATCCTCGACGGCCAAGGCCGTGTGGTGAACACCTGGGCGGACGTGCTGAACCGCGCTGGTCTGGGCATGGAAGTGATGCACGAGCGCAATGCGCACAACTTCCCGCTTGACCTGGCCTCTGCAGAAGCCACCCCTGTGGCCCTGATCGCCCCGGCGATCGGCTGATCTCTCCAGGCTTGCAACCGGTGTTCATTGAACCTGCTTCAAGGCACTCCAACTGACAGCCATTGATCCAGCCAAAGCCTCCGCAGATTGCGGGGGCTTTTTTTATGCAGAAAGCAGCCACATGTGGCAGAGGAGGGGTCGGCCGTGCGTCTAGGTCGTGGGCTTTGGGGGTGAGCCTGGCGCAGGGCTCACCCCCAGATCCGCATCGGCAGGCCGGCACTGTCTCTAGAGTCAGCATCGCCAAAAGCCACGGCGGCTCCGTCAGCGAGGCGGCTGGCCGTGTGCAGGGTGGCCAGGGCATCAAGGATGTCGTCGTCGGCTACCTCCCGCTTGAGAAATCGGGCCCGTACGCTGCTGGCAATGTCAGGGAAGCGGCCCTCCACTAAGGCGAGCCGCTCCGTACGGCCAGCAGCCGTCTTCTTGGCATGGAGCATCGGCGTGTCGCCGTTCCAGCGGGCGAAACACACTTCGGGGTGCGCCTCCATCACGGCAGCGGCTAGTAGCGGATCAGCCCGCAGCAGCCCATCGAGCTCGCGGATTTTCGGCAGCAGAAAATAGCTCTGCTTGCTGAGCTTTCGCCCCTGCGCGGCCAATGAGAGCTCGCAGGCCTGCGCGTAGGTGGTGGCCGCCAGCACAGCCCGCACCGGTGCGGGAAACACACTGCTTCCCCGCTGGCGCAGAAAGCGCCGGGCCGCCTGGTCGCAGGGGCGCGGGCCGTTCTCCCCCAGTCCGATCGGCATGTCGATGGCGGTGACCGCCGGTTCGGCCCCCTCGAACAACTCTGCAGCGCTGCGGCAGAGCCTCACCTGCACCTGCTCCTCTCCCTGCCGCGTCTCCACGCACAACCAGCCGGCCCGGCAGCCGTCAACGCCGCGCAGCAGCGTCATCGGGCTGAGCCAGCACCTTTCGCACCGGTCTGTGACAGGTGTTGCCGGGGTGAGGGCGCCGGCACAATGGCCACTCCCCTGGCTGCACAGCTGCCTTGCCGGAGTCCCCCCCCGCGTCTTCTCTTCGTCTCGGCATCCCATCGCGGGGCATGGCCGCCATCCGCACACTGGCGCCGCTGCTGGCTCCTGCCCGGCTGGTCTGCGGCAGGCTCGCCTGTAGCCGGGAACGCCTCGATGCGCTGCTCGCTTGGGGCCTCAAGCCCTCCTCGAGGCTCGCCACCCGCCTTGCCGCCCAGCGGCAATTGCCGCTGTGGCGCTGCGAAGACGGCTTCATCCGCTCGCTTGGGCTGGGGCCGGAGGCGCCGCCACTGTCGTTGGTGGTCGACGACCTGGGCATCTACTACGACGCCACCCGTCCCAGTGCCCTCGAGCGGTGGATCGCCACGCCGCTCAACGCCGCTGAGGGCGCCCGAGCCCAGGCGTTGCGCCGCCTCTGGTGCGAACAACGGGTCAGCAAATACAACGGCGCCCCGGAATCGCCGGCGCCGCAGGGGCGCTTCGTGTTGGTGGTGGATCAGACTGCAGGCGATCTTTCGATCCGCTGCGGTCTGGCGGATGCGGCCGCCTTTGGGCGCATGTTGAGGGAAGCGCTTCAGCAGCATCCCGGCGTCACCGTTGTGGTGAAGGTCCATCCCGATGTTGCCGCCGGACGCAAGCAGGGGCATTTCCGCGCCGCCGATCTTCAGGATCCCCGCCTCTGCATCTGCGCCGATGGCGGCCATCCCACAGCGTTGCTGGAGCGCGCTGAAGCGGTCTATGTGGTCACCTCGCAGCTGGGTTTCGAAGCGCTGCTGTGGGGCAAGCCCGTGCATTGCTATGGCATGCCCTTCTATGCCGGCTGGGGGTTCACCCACGACGCCCTGTCGCCGCCGGAACGGCGCGCCGTTCACCGACCAGGCCTCAACCAACTGGTTCATGCCGCGTTGGTGGCCTATGGGCGCTGCATCGACCCCCATCATCAGCTCCCCTGCACGCCGGAAACACTGATCGCTGCTCTGGGCCTGCAGACCAGCGAGCGGCGGCGCCGGCCCCGCGCCATCGAGGCCTTCGGCTTCAAGCCGTGGAAGCAGCCGATCCTGCGCCGCTTCCTGGCCGGAGCGGAGCTCCGGTTTCGGCGGCGCCACGCCCAACCCGGCAGCGGCTCCTCTGCCATGGCGATCTGGGGCTGTGAACCGGGCCGCCGGCTGGCCCGCTTCCTGGAGCAGTGCCCGGCCACAGAGGTGCTGCATCTGGAAGATGGTTTTTTGCGCTCGGTGGGTCTGGGCGCCAATCTGATCGATCCGATCTCCTGGGTGGTGGATCAATCGGGCATGTACTACGACGCCAGGGGCCCCAGCGACCTGGAAACCTTTCTCTCCTATCACCGTTTTTCAGCGGCCGACCGCGCACGTGGTGCAGCGGTGCGGCGAAAAATCGTGGACGCCGCCATCACCAAGTACAACCTCCCCGCTGCGCCTTGGCGCCGGCCTCCGGAGCAGGCGCGGGTGGTGCTGGTGCCCGGCCAGGTGGAGGGGGATGCCTCCATTCGTTTCGGTGCCGTTGAGGTGCGCACCAATGTGGATCTGCTCAAAGCGGTGCGCCGCGCCGAGCCCGAGGCCTGGCTGCTTTACAAGCCCCATCCCGATGTGGTGGCCGGGCTGCGTCAGGCGGGCGCCGATGAGGCGCAGACCACGCGCTGGTGCGATGAGGTGGTCACCGGCGGATCGCTGGAGGCTCTCTATGGGCAGGTGGATGCCCTGCATGTGCTCACCTCCCTGTCAGGGTTTGAAGCGTTGCTGCGCGGCGTTGAAGTCCACACTTGGGGGCTGCCGTTCTACGCCGGCTGGGGCCTCACCCATGACCGCCACGCCTGCCCGCGGCGCGGGCGCAAGCTGGAGCTCGACGAGCTGGCCTTCGGTGCGCTGGTGGCCTATCCCAGTTATGTGAGTCGTTTCAGCGGGCTGTTCATCACGGCGGAGCAGGCGATCGAGGAGCTGCTGGCTTGGCGCCGGGAGCCACCGCTGCCTTTGAGCCTGCGGCGGCGCATCTTCCGCCATTGGGGCCGGCTGAGAGAATGGTTTGCCTTGGACTTTTAGGGGAAAATTCTGAGGTAATGTTTTTGATCTGATGAGATGGAGGCGGAGAAAAATGGTTTCCATGTATATCGAAGGTCCCGTTCTGTTGCTGATGGGGCCGATTGGCTCGTTTTTTGGTCGCTTTGCTCGGTACCTTGAAGATCATGGGGTGCCCGTCTTCAAAGTGAGCTTCCCGCTGCATGAATTTGGTTTCGACCGGTATCAGCGCCTGCCGTTCGGCGGCGAAATGAATGAGTTCAAGGCGTTTCTTTCCGAGGTGATCAAGGAGAAGAAGATCCGCCATATGTTCATGTATGGAGATTTCATCGATCCTCATCGCCTAGCGATTGAATTGGCGCTGGAGCTGCGGCCGCAGCAAAAGGTGGATGCCTGGGTGTTTGAGCTTGGCTACATCCGGCCGAATTATGTGAGTCTTGAGTTGGAGCGTGCTAATGCGCGATCCAACCTCAACAAGTCGGTGGATTTCTATCACGCTCTTGCGCCTGTGGATGTGATCCCTCAAGCTCGGCGCGAATCTGGTATCCGCTGGCGAAAACTGTGGAAGGCTCCCACCTTCATCCA
>CALFOF010000115.1 GCA_937919075.1 uncultured Cyanobium sp.
CGATTAGCACAGCGGTAGCGCACTTCCTTCACACGGAAGGGGTCACTGGTTCGAGTCCAGTATCGCCCATCAACTTTGTTCTCCTTGGCCTGTATTTCCAGTGCCAAAGTTTCATATCGAAGCGAGTTAAACCCGCGCCGTTGGCCTCGATCTGCCTGCTTGATCTGCCTGCTTGATCTGCCTGTCCAACAGGCCGACAGAAGTCTACTTTGTGCTCCCGCCAGTGTTATCAATTTGGCGCAGATATTAGTCATAGCGGGTGCACATCTTGTGCCGTTACCTTTCTGTTCGACAGAAAGATGTTGTCCTCGGCGGGGCGGCCTGGTTTGAGTTGTCGTCAGCAGGGCCAGCTGCTGAGCCTCAGCGCCAATGCTTAAGAACAGTTAAACGCGGTGTCTTGGCCGCACGGTTTTCTTCCAAATGTCAACCTTCTGCTACCTTTTGCGCACGAGCCCAAGGCAAGATCACCTTTCATGCTCTCCAGTGCCAGTGATCTCACTGCAGCCCGAAGTCCTTCACCAGAGTTCTCCGGAGTGACCACGGGCTCTTCCGAAGCTTCTGACGCTTTACCTGTGATCGCCACAGGCGCGATTACGGAGCCGTTGACGCCCTACCTCCGTTCCAGCCTGGCGCGCCATGGCCTGCTGCTGCCCCTGCTGCGTCAGACCGTGATTGCCGCAGCGGTGGAGAGCATCGAGCTCAGCAGCGAAGAGCAGCAACAAGCTCTCCGCGAGTGGTGTGCGCGTCACGGGCTGCGCTCCCCCGAAGCGCTGCAGGCCCACCTGTTGGTGCATGCCCTCAGTGAAGCCGATGCCGCCTGGCAGGCCGAATTGCCCCTCCGCATCGAGAAGCACTGCGAGATCCACTTCAGCCATCGGGCGGAGCAGCGTTTTCTGGCTCGCAAAGGGCAGCTGGATCAGGTGGTTTACAGCCTGCTTCGGGTGGAGGATCCCGCCCTGGCCCGCGAGCTCTATCTACGCATCGCTGAGGGTGAAACCGATTTCGCCGCTTTGGCGGCCATTTTTGCCTTGGGCCCGGAGCGCTCCACCCGCGGCGTGGTGGGCCCCCTGCCGCTGCTGCAGGCCCACCCACGTTTGGCCCAGGCCCTGCGCACCTCCCGCCCGGGGCAGTTGCTGCCACCGCTGAACATCGAGCAGTGGTGGCTGGTGGTGCGTCTGGAGCAGCTGCAGCCCGCCAGCTTCGACGACGCCATGCGCCAGCGCATGGCCCACGAGCTCTTCGATGCCTGGGTGGAAGAAGACGTTGCCCAAATGCTCACCGGCCGCCCCACCCCATGACCCAGGCCATTCCCGCATCGCTGGCGTCGCTGCTGGAGGCGGCCCCCTTCCAGCTCCTGTCGCCGGTGGCACGGGCGCGCCTGCTGGAGGCGGCCAGCCTGCAGCGCTTCGAACTCGGCCAGACCCTCAGCAGCGGTGATGCGATCGGCCAATGGGTGCTGCTGGTGGTCGAAGGCGAAGCCCGCTTGCTTGGAGAGCACGATGGCCGGCCCTTCACGCTGGAGCGGTTGGGCAGCGGCCAGTTGATCGGGCTGGCCTCTCTGCTCCGTGCCCAGGGCTGTGAGCAGGTCAGTGCGGCCACTCCGCTGGTGGCAGCGGCGATTCCCGATGCCGTGATGCTCGAACTGGTGCTGCAGGAGGAGCCCTTTCGCCGCTGGTGCGCAGAGCACCTCTGGACGGCAGAACTGCACGCCCTGCTGCAGCACAGCGATGCGAGCGATCCTTCTGCCGGTGCCTTCGATCCCGCGCTCTGGCGGCAGCGGCTCGAACGGTTGCGGTCCCTGTGCCGCGGGGTGTCCCCTGGCGCCGGCGATCCCAGGGCCCGGCTGGGTGCCGGCGAACGGCTGGTCCTGGGCAGCGCCAATGTGGCTGGCTTTGAACTGGGCGACTCCCTGCGCGACGGACCTCTGCCCCAGCCCCTGCCGCCCCTGCCGCTGCGGCTGATCGCGCTGGATCGCGCGGCCGATGGGCATGCGGCTGCGGCAGCGTCCGGCAACGGCGAGGCCAGTGGCAGCGAGGCGGCAATGGCGGCGGGCCAATCCCCCCTGCCCACCAGCCTCGACCTCGGCCAGGTGATGCCGTCGCGCGGCATGGCGCTGGTGCGAGCCCGCGGCCAGATGGAGGAAACCCTGGCCTGCTTCCAGATGCTGGCCAAGCTGCTGGAATTGCCCTACCGGCGGGATGCGATCGAAAAGGTGCTGCGCGATCGCTTGCGGCGTGGCCAGGCCCCCGACCTTCAGCTCATTGGCCAGATCGCCTCGATGCTCGGCCTGCTCGTCACTGGCGCCCGGGTCCAGACGGCCTCTGCCACCCGGCTGATCACCCCGTGCCTGGTGGCATGGAAGGACAGCTTTGCGATCGTGACCTCCAGCAACGCCAGCGGCCTGCAGCTGGCCTCTCCCGCCGAGGGCTGGGTGAGCCTCACCCCCGCAGAGCTCACGGAGCTCTATCCCGAAGGGCTGGAGCTGCTGTTGCTGGAGCGCAGCACCAGCACCCCGGATCAGACGTTCGGGCCGGGCTGGTTCTGGCCGGCCCTGCGCCGCTACCGCGGCATGTTGCTGCAGGTGCTGCTGGCCTCGTTTGTGGTCCAGCTGTTCAGCCTGGCCAATCCCCTGCTGATCCAGGTGATCATCGACAAGGTGATCGCCCAGCGCAGCCTCGACACGCTGCAGATCCTGGGCATGGCCCTGGTGGTGGTCACGCTGATGGAAGGGGTGATCGGCAGCCTGCGCACCTTCCTGTTCACCGATACCACCAATCGCATCGATCTCCGGCTCGGAGCCGAGGTGATCGACCACCTGTTGCGCCTGCCGCTGGGCTATTTCGACAAGCGGCCGGTGGGTGAACTCGGTACCCGGATTGCTGAGCTGGAGAAGATCCGCAACTTCCTCACCGGCCAGGCGTTGATCACCCTGCTCGATGCAGTCTTCTCGGTGATTTATATCATCGTGATGGCGTTTTATAGCTGGCTGCTCACGATCATCGCCCTGGCGGTGCTGCCGATTCAGATCGCCATCACCCTGCTGGGTGCACCGCTGTTCCGCCGCCAATACCGCCAATCGGCCGAAGAGAATGCCCGCACCCAGAGCCACCTGGTGGAGGTGCTCACTGGCATCCAGACGGTGAAGGCCCAGAACGTGGAGATGGTGAGCCGTTGGAAATGGCAAGACCTCTACGCCAGGTACATCTCGCGTACCTTCGAGAAAACAATCACCGGTACGGCGCTCAATGAAAGCAGCCAGGTGCTACAGAAGCTGTCTCAGTTGCTGGTGCTCTGGGTGGGTGCCTCGCTGGTGCTGCAGGGCGAGCTCACGCTCGGCCAGTTGATCGCCTTCCGCATCATCAGCGGTTATGTCACCCAGCCGCTGCTGCGGCTCTCCAGCATCTGGCAGAACATCCAGGAGTTGCGGGTGTCGTTCGAGCGGCTGGCCGATGTGGTGGATACCCCGGAGGAATCCAGCAGCGCCGATCGCGCCAACATCCCCCTGCCACCGATCGAAGGCGATGTGGTGTTTGAGAACGTGTCGTTCCAGTTCAATCCCGGCACCCCCGAGGTGCTCAGCCACATTGATCTGCACGTGTCACCGGGCACGTTTGTTGGGGTGGTGGGCCAGAGCGGCAGTGGCAAGAGCACGTTGATGAAGCTCCTGCCCAGGCTCTACGCCCCCACCCAGGGCCGAATCCTGGTCGACCGTTATGACATCGACAAGGTGGAGTTGTATTCGCTGCGCCGCCAGATCGGCATCGTGCCTCAAGATCCCCTGCTCTTTTCCGGCACGATCAGCGAAAACATCAGCCTCACCAATCCTGATGCTTCCAGCGATTCGATTGTGTCTGCCGCTCGGATTGCCGTGGCCCACGATTTCATCATGGAACTTCCTTCCGGCTACAGCACGACGGTGGGAGAACGGGGCGCATCCCTCTCGGGCGGCCAGCGGCAGCGCATCGCCATTGCCCGTACCTTGCTGAGCAATCCAAAACTGCTGGTGATGGATGAAGCCACCAGCGCCCTCGATTACGACACCGAGCGCCGCGTGTGCGACAACCTGCGCGAGACGATGCAGGAGTGCACGGTGTTCTTCATCACCCACCGTC
>CALFOF010000116.1 GCA_937919075.1 uncultured Cyanobium sp.
GTAGGCCATTTCGCCGCCCACCTGGTCCACCCAGGCGTTGTTGCTCATGTTCTGCCCCTTGAAGGGCAGCGGCGTTTCACCGCGGCGGCGCAACACGCGGCAGAGGGCGGCCGTCATCAACGACTTGCCGGCACCGCTGCTGGTGCCCAGAACCATGAGGGGTGTGTGGTACTCGCGCATCAAATCCGTGGCCTGTGCTGCCGAAGCCAGTGCTTGAGGCGCATCAGCACACCTCCGGGAGGGATGGCGTCGCTCCATGGGGCAATGGTGTTCCGCCCCATCGGGGTGAGCCGCACCCGTTCGGTGAGGCCCTGGCCGTCCACTTCGCGGCGCAGCACACCGAGCTGGATCAGCCAGATCAGCAGGTCTTCGGTGCGGTTGGCGTTCAGGCTGAGGCGGCTGAGTTGCTGCTGGTTGGGGTGGGCAGCGATCTGTGTGCTGCTCAAGGCCTGGGCATCCAGCAGTTGATAAAACGACAGCCGAAAGGGGAGGCAGCGCACCGCCTTTCGGGCCCGCTGCAGGGCGCGTTGCTCTTGTTGGCTGGCTGTGCTCACGCAACCCGGGTGGCTGCTGCCATTCTCATGGCCAGCCCATCCCGTCCGCTGTGCTGCTGCTGGCTTCCGCATCTCCGGCCCGTAAGCGCCTGCTGGAGCAGGCGGCCATCCCCCATCGCGTTCAGGTGAGTGGGGTGGATGAAGACGCGATCCACCACGCCGATCCGGCCCAGTTGGTGCAGCTGCTGGCGCAGGCCAAGGCTCAGGCAGTGCTGGATGTCTGCACGGACAGCTCGATCACGGCGGTGTTGGGCTGTGATTCAGTGCTGGCCTTTGAAGGGGAGGTGTTCGGCAAGCCGATCGACGCTGCTGAAGCCATCGCCCGCTGGCAGCGGATGGCTGGTGGCTGGGGGGAGCTGCACACCGGGCACTGTTTGTTGGGGGTGGGTGCAGAGCAGGCGGAACGCCTCGCCACCATCACCACCCGCGTGCAGTTCGCGCCGCTCACCGCCGCCGAGATCGAGGCCTACGTGGCCACCGGCGAACCGCTGCAATGCGCTGGCGGCTTTGCACTGGAGGGGCGCGGCGGTGCGCTGGTGGAGCGGATTGAGGGTTGTTTTTCGAATGTGATCGGTCTGAGCCTTCCCTTGCTGCGGCGCTGGCTCCTTCCCATGGGCATCAGTTAGTCCCAGCTTTACGGCAGTTCGCGCTCAAGCTGATTGGCGGAGGTTTGAAGTCCTGTGAACACCGCTTCGGAGACGGCTGGTGGAAAGTCGGCTGGCAACTGGTCCTGCACCGCGGCAATCACAGTGGGAGTGTGAACGATCAGTTCGTTGAGGATGGTCTGGGCGTCGCCAAGGCCAAGCCGTTGTGCGGTGAGCAGCATGCGACGGCCAGTGATCTCCAAAGGCTTGTAATAACGCCCTTTTTCACCAAGCCAGGCCATCGCCATCTTGAGTTTTTGCTGTGGCCATTGATCGCTTCTTCGTCCAATCACGGGCCAGGCTGAGAGCACGTCGTAGAGCGGAGTGAGCTGAAAGTGGCCGCCTGGATTCAGGAAAAGGCTGAAATTCTTGGCGTGGCCATCAATGGCCCGCAGCATCCAGAACAGCACCTGCGCTTTGAAGAACGTGGCTAGGTCGTTCCGCTCTGAGGATTGAGCCAGCAGCTCGGCAATGGCTGCCATGCCGGGGCCGCCATTGTTTTCATATTTTTGAGCAGCTGGAGTGGCACTAGCCTGGCAGCAATCTTCGGTGGGTAGACGCAGCCAATAGGCTCCACTGGAATGCAGGCGTCGATCAAAGCGCTGCACAATCAGGCAGCGTTCGCCGTCGAACTGGGCAATCTCCGTTGAGGCTATCGGCAGACCATAGGCCTGAAGCAGCCTGCTGCAGAGCCATTCATTGTCGACAGAGGTGCTGAAATCAATCTGGCCCTCGCCGATCACCCCCATTGGTAGCTTGAAGAGATGGGTGGTAGGTGTGCTCCCCAGCGGCAGACACCATTGGTTATCGTGCAGCAGGAAGGCTGTTTTCTCCTGAGCACCGGCAACAGAGAGCCGGAGCTCATCGGGCTCAGGGCCCAGGGACCCTGGAGCCGGGGTTGCCGTTACAGCGCGCAGCCGCTGGCCGATCTCCTGGTCGCTCAGAGGCCGAGCCTCGATCCGACCGATGCCGCTTGGCACCTCGTCTGGTGGGAGCAGCTGCACGGCTCCGGCACAGTCGCGGCCAACGGCAGCCAGCAGATCGAAGGCACTGGTGCTGGCTGCTTGAAACCGAGCCTGGGCCCGACGGCGGATGGCGTCGCTGTCCGGGAGGAGGTTGTCAAACCAGCTCTCAACGGCATGTCCGCTGAGCGCCGAGCGCCCGAGCCCTGCCGGCAGAGACAGCGATAGCGGGCGGAATTGACTGGACTGCAGCCAGGATTCGGCGTAGGTGAACTGCTGAGGCCCGCGAGCCGGAAGCGACCAGGTGCCAACCCGTTCCCCGTTCATCCAAACCGCCAGGGAGCGCGCTCTCGAGGGTCTACCCATCACCATTCAGCTGGATTGATGGCGTGTTGTCGCGGCCTCACCACCACTTCGAGGTTGAGGGCGGCCAGGAGCAACAGCAGACGCTCCACGGTGAGACGACCCGGTTGCAGTTCGAGTTGGGAGAGCCTGGCCTGGCTCATGCCACCTGCCTTGAGGGCCAGCTCTTGCTGGCTCATCCCCTGTTCTCGCCGTGCACAGCGAAGCAGCATTCCCAACTGCGCAGGGGCGCGGATCACCTGCTCACCTGCAGCCATGGCTTATGCGGATTCTCAATAAACGCACAATAGCAAGAATCTTGATAAACGACCTTTATTGAGAATTCGAGTGAACGGGGTGGGGCTGGCGCTGTCGGGCTTGTCTCTGCGGGGGAGTGTCCAGCTCCGGGTATCCATGGATATCCGCCGGCGGAGCGCCTCGCCACCATCGCCAACCGCATGCAGTTCACACCACTCACCGCCGCCGAGATCGAGGCCTATGTGGCCACCGGAGAACCGCTGCAATGCGCTGGCGGCTTTGCACTGGAGGGGCGCGGCGGTGCGCTGGTGGAACGGATTGAGGGCTGTTTTTCGAATGTGAGCGGTCTGAGTCTGCCGCTGATACGTTTATGGATGGGGAGGTTGACATCTCAATGATGACGTCGTCGCCAGCAAGTGGCTTCCAGCCCGTTGTGCAGAGCTCAAACTTTGAGCATTGGCGCGACCACTT
>CALFOF010000117.1 GCA_937919075.1 uncultured Cyanobium sp.
GATGGCGCAGCCATTCAGCCCAGCCTGGCGAGCACACCCACCAGCGCCATCACCAGCAGCACGATGCCGCTGATGAAGCTGATCGCGAAGCCGGCGGCCCGTTTTTCGGCCGCCTGCAGGTAGCCCACGGCGAAGGCCACGCGGCCACCCACCCAGATGAAGCCCAGGGCCGTGGCCACGGCTTCGTTGCTGAAGACCACCGCCAGCCAGAAGCTGGGCAGAAAGAACATCAGTTGCTCCAGGGTGTTCTGCTGCACCCGCAGCGCCCGCTCGAACGGCTCAGGCCCCACCACCGCGGGGGGCTTGACACCGTGTTTGACGCGGGCGGCGCCCACCAGCATCACCGTGACAAGAAAACCGGCCATGGCCACGAGGGTGACCAGGGCCGGCAGGGGAGAAATCGACATGTCCGCTCAGCGGGAAGACTCGATTCTCAGAGAGAGGAGGGTGTGGGGGCTGGCACAGCGTTGCGGTTGAGCGGCACGCTGCCGGATACGGCCTGGCTGCCGTTGGCATCGGCCGAGAAGCTGCCAGTGGACGACTGGGGCAGGCGGGCGCCGAGCAGGCCGCTGACGATGCCGGCATCAAAGGAGAAACGGCCCGGGCCGTTCAGCAGGATCGCCAGGCTGCCGCCCAGATACAGCACCACAAGTTCCAGCACGTAGATGTTGAAACCGCTGGTGAGGATGTGGTGGTAGGCCGCCACGCCCATGGTTCCGGCCAGGGCCAGCGCACCGATCGGCGTGAAGAAGCCCAGGATCACGCACCACGACCCAAGGATTTCTGAGAAGCCCGCCACTTGGGCGAAGAACACCGGGAAGGGCAGATGCAGCGGCACCACGTAGTTGGTGGCGAAGGTCTGCGGATCGGCCAGCTTCTCCTGGCCGTGGTGGATCATCATCGCGCCGATGGCCAGGCGCAGGATCAGCAGGCCGGCGTTGGCCAGGAAGCCTTCCCGCAGGAAATAACGGGACAGAAAGGAGGTCATGGGAGCACCGGGAGCTGTGGTGGTGGGGAAGAGGGGGGTGGCGGCGCTGCGTTCAAAAACAAACGCACAAAGGTCGCCGGAGCGGGGTAGAGGGGGGGGGAGGCGCGGATTCTGAGAATTCCGGCTTGCCCGTGCCTGCTCAGACCTGGCCCTGGGAGGGACCGGAAAGCCCGGCGGCCCAGAGGGCAACGGCAGCGGTGAGGAAACCGAGGAACACTTCCAGCAGGGTGAGGGTGGTCATGAGCTTTTCATTTCTTTACACAAGATGGCGCGGCAGATGAAGAAGTGTGAGGAGACCGGCTTTTGGGCGCGCCCTGGTGTCCGCCCGCGTCAGTCCACGGCTCGCGGCAGGATGTTCACATTCCGCAACATCGGTTGATGACTGTCGGCGAACTCTTCATCGAAACCCTCGCCACCGGGGTGATCACCCCGTCGGAGCTCGATTGGGTGGTGTCCTGTCAGCAGGGCTTTTCGCGGGTTGAGGAGGCCACGGCGCTGCGCCTTGGTCGCCTGCTCGACGACGGCGAGATCCAGCTGGGCTGCCGCCTCTTCCCCGCCAAACTTCACAACGACCTGATCCGCCAGGAGTGGATCGAACCGCTCGGCCGCCGGCGCCACAGCCAGCGTTGAGTTCGCTCCCTCCTCCCTCGCCCCTGCCATGACCGCTGCCCCCGCCCCTCTGCTCGAGCGCCTGGCCGGCATCCCCGCCATGGGACCGGGCCGCCGTCGCCTGGTGCTGCTCTGGCCCCAGCTCGGTGATTTCGACAGTCTCGAATACGCCCAGGCGCTGGTGCCCGCCCTGCCACGGCTACAGGCCGCCGGCATCGACGTGCTCGCCATCGGCATCAGCCACGGCCCCGGCCGCGAGCGCTTCTGCTCCTTCACCGGCTTTCCTCCGGAGCGCCTGCTGGTGGATTCCGACCCCCGGCTGCATCGCGCCCTTGATCTGGCGGAGGGCCTGGGGGCCAGTGCCGGCCCCTGGCCCGGCCTGCTGTTGATGTGCGCCGGAATCTGCTCACCGGGCACGCTGGCGGAGGTGCTGCGCGGCTACACCGGCGACGGCCGCACCCCGTTGCGGCCCTTCGAGCTGGCCACCACCCGGCTGCGCAACATGATTGAGGTGCTGGGCCACTGGCGCACCTACGTGCCCCGCGACGACTTCCTCACCCAGCGCGGCGGCACCTTCTTGATCGACACCGACGACCGCCTGCTCGCCGTGCATCGCGATCCGGGTCTGCTGGGCTTCTCCGCCACCATGCACCGGCCGCTGGAGTTTCTCGAACCCTTCCTCGGCGGGGAATCGCTCACGGGTTGAGCGCTTCGCACCGCCAGCCGGTGGCTTCCCGCCAGCGCTGGCGGCGGTGCGGTGTGCCGGTGAGCTCCAGCAGCTCCACCTGCTCCACATGAATGCGCAACAGCAGAAAGTGGGGCGGCAGAGGCGTGCCATCGGCCAGTTCGCTGGGGAATGCCGCTGCCGACTCGAGCGCCTGCCCCGGTGCCGGCCAGCCCCACAGCGCCCGCCCCGCCGGGCTCAGCTGGAGCCAGTGCCGTTCGCGCGCCGCCAGCAGGTCTGCGCCGGCCGGCAGCTCCAGGTGCCCGCGCAGCCGGAACTGGCTGCGGGCTTTCGGCAGCAGCCAGCAAAGTTCCACCGCCGGCTGCGCCGCCAGGTCTTCGGCTTTGGTGCTGCGCCCGTCGCTGAGCAGATCCAGCCGCACCGCATCCGCCCAGCCACGGAACACCAGCGTGCGCACCCGCGGTGTGCCATCGGTGCCCACGCTGGCCAGCTGCAGCCAGCGCGCCCCCGGCGAACGGCCCTCCCGCTGCCGTGCACCGCGTAGCAAAACGCGCCAATCGGGGAGGGTGTTGGCGCTCAAGCGGCACGCTCGCAGGCGTAGCTGGTCACGCCTCCCTGGCGCAGTTGGAAGCGGGGCGCCGCCGGGTCCTCCAGGCTCCACCACCACTTGCCGTCGGTGTAGCTGGGGGCGCCGGCATTGTTGGTGCGCGGCAGTTGCAGCGTCACGCCGCGCCATTGCAGCACCACGAAGGCGCCCGGCACCGTGCCCGCTGCCGTGTTGGGAATGCCGATGGCATCGACAGCGCCGTTGTCGGCCAGGGCCAGCAGCGGTTCGCCGTCGCAGCGGTAGGCCTCAGGGTTTGCCGCCAGCGCCGGGGCGGGCGGCACCAGCAGCAGCAGGAGCGCCAGCGCGGTGATCATCGCGCTGGCCAGCGTGGCGTGCCCGGCAGGGGCGAACCAGCGCTGGGCCCAAGGCTCGGCTTGGAGCCGCAGGCGCTTGGCTTGGCGGCGCAGGCGCTCGGCTTGGAGCCGCAGCTGTTTCACCAGGGCCTGCGGCCGGACGATCGGGGGCATGGGCGGCAGGCGGGGTTCAGCCATGTTCTTGTGTTCCTTGAGCCGCCGCGTGCACCCCTTTCGCGCCAGCGGCGCTCAACAGCTTCATCAGGCGCTCGGCCAGGTGTTCACCGCTGCGCCAGGCCCCTTCAGCGCGGCCGAATCCGGGCCCGGCCAGGTAGTCGCCGCAGAAGGCCAGGCGGCTGCGGGCACAGACGCTCAAGGCCACAGGCAACCCCTCGCCACGGGGGAAGGCGGCGCTCCAGCGCATCAGTTGCCGCTCCCCAGGCAGCGGCTGGCCGTTTGTCTCAGGCAGCCAGGCGGCGAGCGCGGCCTGCACCGCGGCCGTGAGGAGCGCGATCAGGGCCTGCTCGCGCTCCGGATCGGGTGTCACCCCCGGCAGCCGCGCAGCGGCGGAGCCCGACCCCACCGTCTGCAGATGGTCGGCGGCGAGAGCAGCGCTGGAGTGGGCCACCACAGCGCAGCGGCCCTGGGCGCCGGGTTGGATCGACACACGCCGCAGGCCCCAGCGGCGCTGGGCAGCGGCATCAAACTCCAGCAGGCGGAACGGCAGGGCCAGCCAGGGCGCCGCCGCGGCCCCCTCCAGCTGCCAGATCAGGTTGCTGCGTGGCTCGGCGCCCAGCGCGGCGATCGTCTGCAACGCCGCCGCCAGTTCCGGATCGCTGGCCGCCACTGCCGTCAGCGGGGCGGGTGCAGCGCCCAGCAGGGCCTGGCCGCGCGGATGCACCAGCAGGGTGCCGCTCAGCACCAGCCAGTCGGCGTCGGCCAGGTGTTCACCGGCGCGGCCGAGCAGGCGCCAACCGCCGCCGGCAAGCGGCTCCAGCTGCTGGACCAACTGAGAGCTGTGCAACGTGCAGCCGGCTCCAGCTAAGGCCAGGAGCCCTCTGCACACCTGCTCCATGCCGTCGCAGCCGCGGTAGAGGCTGCCCTGCAGCAACGGCTCCGCCCCGATCGGCTGCAGGGCGCCGCTGGCATCGAGGCGGGCGCAGGGTTCCAGCCAGGGTTCGATCCAGCCGCCGGCTAGCAAGGGCGCCAGCAGCACAGGCGGTGGATCGACGCAGAAATTGATCAGCGGGGCGCCGTGGTCGGCGCGCTGCTGCGGATCACGGCGGGAGTGGCGGGTGCTGGTACGGCCGCCGGGTCCGCGACCGGCTTCCCAGAGGCTGATCGGTGCCGGCCAGCCCAGCCGCAGCAGCTGGGCGGCGAAGGCGCAGCCGGCCAGCCCTGCGCCGACTACAGCCAGCCGGGGATGCGGTGCGGAGGCCTCAGGGGGCATGGACGCGCAGCAGTTCAGCGCCGTAGTCCTCGCTGAACATGGCCTGAAGCTGCCAGGCCTCCAGCAGGGTTTTGGCAATGGCGCGCAGAGCTTCGATGTCGTCGCAGCTGTCGATCGTGCGCGAATGCAGCGCCACCGTGAACGCGCGATCGATGGAGAGGGAAGGAGCCACGTTGTTTTTGTAAAACGTTACAAAGCCCGGTGCCTTGTTGTGGTGCGGCTGTCCACTCCCTCTTCCTCGTCCTCCTAGCCGCGCTCCTCTTCTAGGGCCCTCCTCCAGGCCACCAGCGTCACCAGGTGACGCCGTGCAGCTTCGGCAAGGGTGCCGTCTGGCTGGTGACGGCGTACAGCCGCGGAATGTCGTGGCTGTTGTAGACGCGGAATTCACGCACCAGCGACGCCCCTTGCTCGCGCACCGCCTGGTTCAGCACCAGCGAGCCATCCGGGTCGGACACCGAGCGGTGAAAGGTGCCGGGCGGGATGCGCAGGATGTCGCCGCCGGTGTCGAGCCGCACGATGTGAAACGGGTAGTTCCAGCCCAGGTTCACCAGGAAGAAGGTGCGCCCGCCGTGCATGGCCAGCAGGTTGTCTTCCTGATGGGGATGCAGATAGAACTGCCAGGCCCCGGTGGCGGGATCGTCGGGGGGGCTCACGGCCGGCCCGGTGTGCACCACCAGATCCCTCGCATTCGAGGTGAGCACCGTGATGTCGAAAAACCGGACCGCCGGGGTATCGCGAAATTTCTCGTAAGGGATCAGCTCGAACATCGGCGCCGGCTTGGGCGAGCGATGCGGGCCCTTGGGCAGAGCGGTTGCGGTCATTGGAGCCACACCGGGCGGAACCGGCGTCGGACAGTGGTCTACCTAAACGATCATCACACTCAGTCAGATGTCCCAACCGCTACGAAATGCTGTTTTGCGGCCGAAAACCGTTCCGGTTGTTTGAATGTCCCCAGAGCTTTCCCCGTTGCATGCCTCGTCGCTCCCGCCAGCCTGCGCCCCTCGCCGCCGCCGCTCTTTCCCTGGCGCTTGGTGCCGCTGGCCTGCTGACGCCGCTGCTGGCTGCCCCGGCCCTGGCCCAGAGCCAGCGCCCGGCCCCCCGTCCCGTCAGCCGGCCCACGGTGTCGGTGCCGGCCTTCAAGAACACGGTCACCCAGCAGACCTGGTGGTGGCAGGGGCCGGTGGCAGAGGATCTGGCGGCGGCGCTCGCCAATGAGCTGCAGGCCACCGGCACCCTGCAGGTGGTGGAGCGCTCCAACCTCAAAGAGGTGCTCTCCGAGCAGGAGCTCACCGCGCTGGGCATCGTGCGCAAGGACCCCAACGCTGCCCAGCAAGGCCAGATGACCGGCGCCCGCTACATCGTGCTGGGCACCGTCACCTCCTACGACTCCAACGTGGAGAGCAAGACCTCCGGCAGCAATTTCGGTCTGCTGGGGTTCGGCAAGCAGCAGCAGCAGGCTGAAACCCGCGACTACGTCGCCATCGACGTGCGCGTGGTGGACAGCAGCACTGGCGAGGTGGTGGGGCGCCGCACGGTGGAGGGCCGCGCCACCAACACCGCCGAGGCTGGCTCCCAGGGCGTGAGCCTGTTGCCGGCCGCCGGCCTGGCCCTGCTGCTGGCCCCCAACATGGGCCGCACCGGCCAGGTGCTCACCGGCGCCGCCGGCACGCTCAACTTTGGCTCCAACCAGGCGGCCACCCAGCGCACGCCTGCCGCCAAGGCCCTGCGCGCCGCCCTGATCGATGCCTCCAGCTACGTGAGCTGCCTGCTCACGCCCACTTCTGGCTGCATGGAAGCCTTTGAGGCTCAGGACCGTCAACGGCGTGAGCGCACCCGTGGCGTGCTCCAACTCGATTAAGCGCAGGACGCCAGCGGGACACTCCGCCGCTCAGAAGGGGATCGGCATGTCCACGGTGGCCGGCGCTGGGGCGCAGACGGCCACCCGCTCCTCCACCACCTGGCCCACTACCACGATCGACGGCGACTGGAACCCCTCCGCCAGCACTCGCGCCGCCAGGCTGCCGAGGTCGGCGATCAGCTGGCGTTGGCCGCTCACGGTGCCCTGCTGGATCACGGCGGCGGGGGTGGTGGCCGCCAGACCGCCCGCCATCAGCTCTTCGCAGATGCGTGGCAGGTTGTGCAGGCCCATGTAGATCACCAGGCCGTCACTGCAGCGGGCCAGGCCGCGCCAGTCCACCCCGGGGCGCCCCTTGTCGATCTCCTCGTGCCCCGTCACGAAGGTGACGCTGGAGCCGGCGCGGCGATGGGTGACCGGAATGCCCGCATAGGCCGGCGCCGCGATGCCGGCGGTGACCCCTGGCACCACTTCCACCGCCACGCCGTGGCGGGCCAGGTAAGCCGCTTCCTCCCCGCCTCGGCCGAACAGGAACGGATCGCCCCCCTTCAGGCGCACCACCAGCCGGTGCCGCCGGGCCAGCTCCACCAGCACGGCGTTGGTGCTCGGCTGCGGCACGGAATGGTGCCCGCGCCGCTTGCCCACGAAGTGGTGCTCACAACCGGCCGGTGGCAGGTCGAGCAGGGCCTTGGGCACCAGTGAGTCGTAGACGAGGGCATCGCATTGGCTCAGCAGCCGGTGGGCCTTGAGCGTGAGCAGCTCGGGGTCGCCCGGCCCAGCCCCCACCAGATACACCTTTCCGTTGACTGGAGCACCAGCGTCAGACCCGTTGTCAGGAGTGGTGTCATCCGGCAGGGCTGCGTTGGTCATGGCAGCGCCGCCAGCTGCTCCAGCAGCACCCGCTGGAGGCGCGGCCGTTGCAGCAAAGGAGGACCGAGCTCCAGCGGCAGGCTGTCCGTGAGGCGGTTGGCGGCCAGGGCCAAAGCAAGGACAGGGCTGCGGATCGCCAGTTGGAGCTCCTGCGGATCTGGCGCACTGTATGAAGCGGGCCGGCAACCGGCACCGGTGATCCTGCTCAGGTGTTGCAGGTAGCGCTGGCCCAGCGCCCCATCGAGGGGGTGATGCAGCAGCAGCGGTGGCGCCGCCGCTCCCCGCGCCAGTTCCTGCACCTCCTCGGCCAGGGCCTGCTGCCAGCTGCGCCAGGCCCCCAGAAACGGCAGCCGGCGCAGCGGACCCACCTGGCGCCAGTGGGCAGCGATCGCCGGCAGGTCGTGCCGCACGTGGCCGCCAGGCACGAGAAACAGGGGGACCAGCGTGGCGCCATCCGGCCCCTCTGGCCGTGGTGGCAGTGGCGCATGGGGCGACCCCGCCGCTGCGGTGAGGGCCAGCAGCCGCACGCTGGCGCCGCGCCGTTGTTCGAGCGTGTCGCGCAGGGCCAGCAGGTCGCCTGGGATCAGGCCGCCACTGCGGCCATGCACCAGCAGCAGCAGGGGGCTGGCTGGCAGGGCACGCAGGCGCCGCTGCCGCCGCGCTGCCACGGCCGGATCGAGCTGGTCTGCCGCCAGGCCCAGCAGCAGCGCCCGTCCCCGGGGCAGGCGGGCCAGCAGGTCGACGGCATCGGCGGCCAACTGGGGATCGATGTCGGCCGCCAGCTGCGTGAGCGTGCGGCGCAGCGCCGGCAGCGGCCAGCTGGACAGGCCCACCGCCAGCCCTTCGAGCGCCGCGCGCCGGAGTGCCGCCGCCCCTGGCGCCAGCGCCAGCCGGCTGAGCAGGGCGGCATCGGCGGGATCCCGCTGGTGGCCGAGCAGCGGCAGCAGCAGCGGTGCCTGCTGGGGAGCGCGCATCAGGGCCTGGCGCAGCAGCGCGGCGCAGCTGGCTTCGCGCCGCCGCCCGATTCGCTCGCCCAGGGCCGGATCGGGCGGATCCTGCTGCAACCACCAGGCGAGCAGCCGGGGCGCGCTGCTGGAATCCACCCGATCGGCCAGCACGGTAAGCAGGTCGGCCTCGGCGGGCACGCTGCCCTCTTCCAGCGCCGTGAGCCAGGGGGCCAGCTCCAGCTGCGGCCGGCGCCGGAGCTGCTGCAGCCACGGCCAGCGGCTGGAATCACCCGTCGGCGGCAGCTGGGCCGGGTCTCCGGTCGGATCGCCGTCGCGGCGCAACATCGGGTTCGCAGCGACTGACTGGTTGTTCTAGCAATCAGGAGCCTGCGCCACCGACCCACTGGGGATCAGGCCGGGAGCGCGCGCGGCCGGGCGCCGAAACGCTCCACCAGGATCTGCTCCAGCGCCTCGGGAAGTTCGCTGAGCGGTATGCCCTTGTCGTGCAGCTCGGCCAGCCGGGGCTCGGCCGCCATCGAGCCGCCCAGGAACACCTTCACCGCTTCCACCATCACGCCGTCCTTGCGGGCCTTGGCCCCCATCAGGCCGATCGCGCCCATGTAGGGCTGGCCGCAGGCATTGGGGCAGCCGGTCCAGTGCGTGCGCACCCCGTGGGGCACCTCGAGACGCCGCTCCAGCTCCTCCACCACCGCCTGGGCCGTGCTCTTGGTGGGGATCAGCGCGAAGCTGCAGTAGCGGTTGCCGGTGCAGCTCACCGCTTCCGCTGCCAGCGGGCTTGGATCCACGCGGAACTGCCGCAGCAGGGGTTCGGCCAGCAGCGCCTCCAGCTGGTCGCCCGGCACGTCGGCGATCAGGGCGTTCTGGCTTTCGCTCAGGCGCAGCCCGCCACTGCCGTAGGTGCGGGCCAGCCGGGCCAGCTCGCTCATTGCAGCGGCGTGCAGCCGCCCCATCGGCACATGCAGCCCCACCCAGTGCAGCCCCAGCTGTTTCTGGGCGTGCACGCCGCAGATGTCGCGCGGCGCGCGGCACACCAGGTGGGAGCCGTCATGGGGCACCAGGGCGAGAGCCGCGGCGGCGCCGGCAATGGCGCCGTAGCTCTCCACCACCTCCGCCCGGTAGGTGTCGAGGCCGAGGGCATCGATCAGATACATCAAACGGGTCTTGTTGCGGTTGCTGCGGTCGCCCTGCCGCTGGTAGTGGCGCAGCACCGCGAGCGTGAAGTCCGGCAGCTGATCGGCCGGTAGCCACAGCCCCAGTGGGATCGCCAGCTCATTGCGCTGGGCCGAGAAGAAGCCGCCCACCATCACGGTGAAGCCCAGCGTGCCGTCGTTGAACGCGGGTAGGAAGGCGAGGTCGTTGTGCAGCAGAAAGGAGTCGGGGGCGCCGCCCACCGCCACGTTGAACTTGCGCGGCAGGTTGCGCGGACCCTCGGGGCCCAGCACTGCCGCCTGGATGCGGTCCACCAGCGGCCGGGTGTCGATGAACTCCTCGGGGTCGATGCCGGCGAGGGGGTTGCCGGTCACGTTGCGGGGGTTGTCGTGGCCCGACTGGCGGCTGGTGAGGCCCACCCGCTCGAGCGCCGCCAGCAGCGGCGGCATGTCCTCCAGCAGCAGACCGCGCAGCTGGATGTTCTGACGGGTGGTGATGTCGGCGCTGCCGTGGCTGCCGCAGCGATCGACAGCGTCAGCCAGCACATCGAGCTGATCGGCGTTGATCACGCCGTTGGGCAGCCGCAGCCGCAGCATGAAGCGTCCGGGCGTGACCGGCCGGAAGAAAATGCCCAGCCATTTGAGGTGGATGGTGAGGGTGGCCTCATCGAGGGATTCCCAGCCAGCGGCGCTCAGTTCACCTAGCCGTGGGGCCAGATCCAGACCACAGAAGCTGGCCTTGGCCTGCTCCACCTTGTTGAGCGTCGCCATGGAGGG
>CALFOF010000118.1 GCA_937919075.1 uncultured Cyanobium sp.
GATCTTGAAGCTGGCGATGGCCTTCTTGGCGCGGGTCACCACCACCTTCTGACCGGTGATCGTGGCCAGCTCGGCGATGGAAGCCTCAAGAGCCTTGGCGTTCTGGGCGGCCTCACCGAGACCTCGGTTCAGGGTGACTTTCATCACCTTGGGAACCTCATGGATGTTGGAGAGGCTGAGATCCTTGAGCAGCTTGGGCTGGATCGTCTCCCGGTAGCGCTGTTTGAGTGACATGACGGAGTGGGGGGAATTCGCTTCTGGGCGTTGTCAGAAGGCGGACAGGAACGGGGAGTGCAGGGTCGGGCGGGGGAGGTGACTCCATGGCACAGACCATGGAACCGAGGGAGAGCTCAATCGAGCAGTTCGCCGGTCTTGGTGAGGCGGCGCTTCTTGGTGCCGTCGGCCTGGATGGCGATGGCCACCCGGCTGGGGACGTTCTGGTTGGTGGAGAAGACCATCACGTTTGAAGCATGCACGGAGGCCTCTTCCGTGACGATCCGGCCAGTTTCACCTTCCTGGGTAGGCTTCATGTGACGGGTGCGCAGGTTGATTCCCTGCACCACCACACGGTTCTCGTAAGGAAGGGTGCGCAGGACTTCACCGGTTTTTCCCTTGTCCTTGCCAGCGATCACTTTGACGGTGTCACCTTTGCGGATGCGCATCTTGATGCGCTTGGTGGGCCGTGGCTGGGGTGTTGCGGCGGCCATTTCAGATCACCTCCGGGGCGAGTGACACGATCTTGGTGAAGTTGCGCTCGCGCAGTTCACGGGCGACCGGACCGAACACACGCGTGCCCTTCGGGTTGTTGTCGTTGCCGAGGATCACGGCCGCGTTGTCGTCGAAGCGAATCGAGTTGCCCGTATCGCGGCGCAGGGTGGCGCGGGTGCGCACCACCACAGCCTTGACCACATCCGACTTCTTCACCCCCATGTTGGGCATGGCGTCTTTGACGGCGGCGACGATCACGTCACCGACGTGGGCGTAGCGGCGATTGGTGCCCAGCACACGGATGCACTGGATGCGCTTGGCGCCGCTGTTGTCAGCGACATTGAGGAAGGTTTCCTGCTGAATCATGGTGTGACCTCCTCAGCTTGCGCCGGATGGGGTGAGAACTTCCGCCACCGCCCAGCGCTTGGTGCGGCTGAGGGGACGGGTTTCGGTGATGCGGACGCGATCACCGACCCGACAACGGTTGTCTTCGTCGTGGGCCTTGTAGCGGGTGGTGCGGCTGACAGTCTTTTGATAGATGGGATGGGGGAAGCGGTTCTCCACCGCGACCACCACCGTTTTTTCCATCTTGTCGCTGACGACGGTGCCGACCCTTTCCTTGAGTGCCATGGGGTGGTGGGGGATCAGGAGGCGGAGGGAGCGGAGCGTTGCCGCTCCTGCTGCACCGTCAACAGCTGAGCCAGCTTGGTGCGGCTCTGCTTGAACAGGTGCGGTTGCTCCAGTCGGCGGGTGGCCCGCTGGAAGCGGAGGTTGAACAGTTCACGGCGACAACCGCCGATCTGTTCGACCAACTCGGCATCGGTGAGGGTTCGCACCTCGGTGATGGCAGGACGTGCCATGTTCAGGACTCCAGGGCGAGAGAGGGTTCGGGGGAAGCGTCCTGCTCCTGGTCAGCCAAGGCGAGAAATTTCGTCTTGACCGGCAGCTTGTACTGCGCCAGGCGCATGGCCTCCTTGGCGATGGCCGGGGTGATTTCCGGCCCGCCCATCTCAAAGAGAATCCGGCCGGGTTTGATCACCGCCACCCAGAATTCCGGGTTGCCTTTACCGGAACCCATGCGGGTTTCGGCGGGGCGCATGGTGACCGGCTTGTCGGGGAAGATCCGGATCCAGACCTTTCCTCCCCGTTTGACATGGCGGGTCATCGCCCGACGGCTGGCTTCGATCTGGCGAGAAGTGATCCAGCCACATTCCTGTGCCTGGAGGGCAAACTCACCGAAGGCAATCGTGTTGCCCCGGGTGGCGACGCCGCGCATGCGGCCTCGCTGTTGTTTGCGGAATTTGACGCGTTTTGGACTCAGCATGGTTCAGGCCTCCTGATCACTCCTCGTTCGAGCGGTCTTCGAACTGTTGGGGCCGCCGGCTGCTCCGGCGCCTGGGTGCTCCACCAGCGGGCAGTTGCTCCTTCTGCCCAGGAAGCACCTCTCCTTTGAACACCCACACCTTGATGCCCAACACCCCGTAGGTGGTGGTGGCAACCTTGGTGGCGTAATCGATGTCGGCACGCAGCGTGTGCAGCGGAACGCGGCCTTCGCGGGTCCATTCCGTCCGGGCGATTTCGGCGCCGTTAAGACGGCCGCTCACCTGGATCTTCAGCCCGAGCACACCGGCCCGCTGGGCGCGTTGCACCGTCATCCGCATCACGCGGCGGAAGGCGACCCGCTTCTCCAGTTGCTGGGCGATGTATTCGGCCAGCAGATAGGCGTCAGCGTCGACCCGCTCCACCTCCACGACATTGATGCGCACTTGGCGCTGACGGTCGCCGAGGGTGGTCTGGATGCCGGCACGAAGTTCTTCGATGCCGCTGCCTTGGCGGCCGACCAGCACGCCGGGACGCGCTGTTTTCAGCTCTACTTCGAGCTGATCTGCCTTGCGGGCGATTAACACGTCGGAGATGCCGGCGCTGGCGTATTTCTTGTGGATGAAGCGGCGAATCCGATCGTCTTCCTGAAGAAGAATCGGATAGGTCTTGCTGGGTGCATACCAGCGGGATCGGTGGTCCTGGGTGATCCCCAGGCGCAATCCGGTTGGATGGATCTTGTGTCCCATCGGGCGGTGTCCTCGGGGGTCAGGCGGAAGTGGAAGCCACAGCAATGCTGATGTGGCAGGTTTGTTTCTTGATCGCGTAGGCCCGCCCCTGGGCGCGGGGACGGAATCGCTTCAGGGACGGACCCATGTCAGCGATTGCGGTGCTGATCACCAATGAAGCGGGATCAAGACCAAGGTTGTGTTCCGCATTGGCGACCGCCGAACGGAGCACCTTGGTGATCGGTCCGGTGGAGCGGTAGGGCATGAACTCGAGCAGGATCAGCGCTTCGCGGTAGGAGCGACCGCGGATCTGGTCGAGCACCCGACGCACCTTGGAGACGGATCCGCGTATGTAACGGCCGTGGGCGCGGGCTTCTGAGCTGGGGGAAGGGTTGGCCATGGTGTGTCGCTCCTTAACGGGCACCTTTTTTGTCTTTGATGTGACCCCGGAAGGTGCGGGTGGGGGCGAATTCCCCCAGCTTGTGGCCCACCATCTGCTCGGTGACGTACACCGGCACGTGGCTCTTGCCGTTGTGAACGGCAATGGTGTGGCCGATCATCATCGGCAGGATGGTGGAAGCCCGCGACCAGGTTTTGATCACGGTTTTGTCGCCAGCGCTGTTCTGCGCTTCGACCTTGCGCAGCAGGTGGTCGGCGACGAATGGTCCTTTTTTGAGTGAACGTCCCATGGCGGTTTAAGCAGACAGCAAAACAGTGTTGACCATCAGGAATCCCGTCCGCCACGGCTCCGTTTGGAGGTGCGGCGACGTTTCCGCAGGACAAACCGATTGCTGGGTTTGTTCCGCTTCCGGGTTTTGAGGCCCAGGGCCGGTTTGCCCCAGGGGGTGACCGGGCCGGAGCGACCGATCGGTGCGCGGCCCTCACCACCACCGTGGGGGTGGTCGCAAGGGTTCATCACACTGCCGCGCACCTGGGGGCGGCGGCCCAGCCAGCGTTTGCGGCCGGCTTTGCCGAGGCTCGTGTTGCGAACTTCAGCGTTGCCGACCTCGCCGAGGGTGGCGTAGCACTCCCGACGGACCAGGCGCACCTCGGTGGACGGCAGCTTGAGAGCGACGTAATCGCCCTCTTTCGCCATCACCTGGGCGCTGGCACCGGCGGTACGAACCATCTGGCCGCCACGTCCTGCATAGAGCTCGACGTTGTGGACGGCAGAACCCAGTGGAATCGACGAGAGCGGCAGGGCGTTGCCGGTTTCGATCGGTGCGCCGGGGCCGGAGACCACGGTTTGACCGACTTCGATGCCTGAGGGGGCAAGGATGTAGCGCTTCTCACCATCGGTGTAGAAGAGCAATGCCAGCCGCGCGTTGCGGTGCGGGTCGTAGTGGATGGCGGCCACGCGGGCCACCACGCCGTGCTTGTCGCGGCGGAAATCCACCATGCGATAGAGGCGCTTGTGGCCACCGCCACGGTGGCGGCAGGTGATCACGCCCCGGTTGTTGCGGCCTTTGCGGCGGTGCTTGGCCACCACCAGGCTGCGTTCGGGCTTGCGCTCGGTGACTTCGCTGAAGTCACTGGCGACCCGAGTACGGGTGCCGGGCGTGTAGGGACGGTAGTTGCGGATTGCCATAACGATTCAGAACCCTCAGGCCTCGGGGAACAGCTGGATGGCATTGCCTGCGGCGAGCCGCACCACCGCCTTTTTCACCTGGGCGCGCTTGCCGGCGAAACGCCCGACCCGCCGGGCACGACGAGGTGGATTCATGGTGCTCACACCGATGACACGCACATCAAAGAGATGCTCGACAGCGGCCTTGATGTCGGGCTTAGCCGCCCTGGGGTCTACCTCAAAGGTGTACTGGTTGAGTTCGAGAGCGCGGGTGGCTTTCTCGGTGATCAGCGGGCGCCGGATCACATCCGCCAGCCGGTTGGCGAAACGTTCAGTCATCTCCGTAGACCTCCTGGATCTTGGCGAGAGCTTCCTCGCTGAGCACCAGCTTCCTGGCGTTGAGCAAGTCGAAGACGTTCAGCTGATCGGCGGCGATCAGTTTCACGTTTTCGAGGTTGCGGACCGATAGGCGGACCACATCGGTGGGAGCATCGAGCACCAACAGCACCTTGGTGCCGGCGGGGATGTCCCAGCGCTGCAGGGCAGCGACGATTTCGCGGGTTTTGGGCTGCTCAAGCGCAGCGCCGAAACCCTGCACCACCACCATGTCGGTGGCCCTGCTGATCAGGGCGGTACGCAGTGCCAGACGACGTTCCTTGCGGTTCATCGCCAGGCTGTAAGTGCGGGGCTTAGGCCCGAACACCACGCCGCCGCCGGGGCGGAGCGGGGTGCGGATTGAGCCTTGGCGAGCGCGGCCCGTTCCTTTCTGTTTGTAGGGCTTGCGGCCACCACCGCGCACCTCGGCGCGGGTGAGGCTGCAAGCCGTGCCTTGGCGGGCGTGGGCGAGCTGGCGCACCACCGCGCGCTGGAGCAGACCGCCTGCCGAGGCTTCCTTGGCGACCCTCAGATCAAGGCTGGCCTTGCCGGCTTCCTTGCCTTGCCAATCACGAACGACACAGTTGACCATGGCTGACATCCTCAGTTCGCGACCTTGTCACCGACCCGCCGAGCGGGTCGGATGTTGAGCAGGGCGCCGGGCTTTCCGGGCACCGAACCCTTCACCACCAGGAGGTTGCGCTCGACATCCACCTTGAGAATGATGAGCCCCTTGGTGGTGATCTGCTTGCCGCCGTAGCGGCCGGCCATCCGTTTGCCGGGGTAGACCCGGCCGGGAGTGGTGCCGGCGCCGGTGGATCCGGGCTCGCGGTGGTTCTTGGAACCGTGCGTCATCGGACCGCGGCTGAAGCCGTGGCGCTTCTGATAACCACTGAAGCCGCGGCCGATCGTGTCACCGCTGACATCGACTTTCTGGCCAGGCTCGAAGCCTTCGACCGTGACCGTGGCACCAAGTTCGAGACCTTCGACGGAATCGAGCCGGTATTCGGTGAGGTGCCGCAGGGGCTCACTGCCCGACTTGGCCAGGTGACCTGCAGCCGGACGGTTGACGAGCTTCTCGCGAATGTCGCCAAAGCCGATCTGAGCGGCGGTGTAGCCGTCGGTGGCAGGGGTTTTGAGTTGGGTGATGCGGCAGGGGCCCGCCTCGATCACAGTGACCGGGATGGACTTGCCGTCGGGGGCGAAGAACTGGGACATGCCCAGTTTCTTGCCAAGGATGCCGATGGACATGGGGGGAAGAACGCCAGCAGGACCACGACCGAGGCCATCCGGAGATGACAGGTCGCCTGGAGGCTGAATCGATGAACGCGCTGGATCCCGTTGAAACGGAGCTTCCGGCCTTGACCTGACGGGCAGGCAGTGCAGGGGCTAGCGGTGGGCGAATCAGCAGGCTGGGACTTTCCCGTCGGGCACGAAGCCGGATGACGGTGAGTTTCCCGTCGGCGTTGAAACAGCGGTGCTGCTCGGTGCCGAACTGGCCGGGAGGACCCACCGACAGCGGTGGATCCGCGCAAGGTTCCGGAGGCCCGGCTAGCGGACGGGCACAGAACACATGCACAAGAATCCACAGTACCGCATGGACTAACCCCCCTATTCCCGAAAGCCTGCTGCCAGACTGCCTCCGTTCCTGGCGCTGCCGTCCATGCCGCTCCTGCTCACCGGCCGTCGCTTTCGGGAAGATCTGGAGAAGGCTGGTGCTCTTGCCCTCTATGCCCCTCTCGAAGGGGGAGCTGAGACGCGCCTGATGCGGCGCCTGCGTGCCGCTGGCTATCGCGCGCAGATGACCTCCGCCCGCGGTCTTGGCGACCCCGAAGTGTTCCTGCTTCAGTCCCACGGCATCCGTCCGCCGCAC
>CALFOF010000119.1 GCA_937919075.1 uncultured Cyanobium sp.
CAAAGACGCGTCCGCAGCGCTCTGCACCAGCAGCCGGGCCCTTGGCAGCCCCTGTGGCACTGGCGCAGCCAGGGAGCGAGGAGATCTCAGGGCGACGTCTTATCACCTCAGATATAACAACCCTTCGGGCGCCATTCATCCCATCGCTTTCAACGTCAACAGGCCATGCGTGGGCAGAGCGCCCTTGCCAGGAATCGGCGCGAAGCCCTCAGGCCAGACAGCCAGCAGCCATGCCCAAGGTCGGGTGCTGTC
Source organism: uncultured Cyanobium sp. (assembly GCA_937919075.1). Classification (GTDB taxonomy): domain Bacteria; phylum Cyanobacteriota; class Cyanobacteriia; order PCC-6307; family Cyanobiaceae; genus MW101C3. Next base: position 253 of record CALFOF010000119.1, read on the forward strand.
GCATGTCCATATCGAAGACCCGGAACGGGCCAATGATCTTGCGCAGACCGATGGTTGGCCTACGGATGCGGGCCTCATCATCGGCGGACTCTGGAATGAAGCGCACAGCAGCTGATTCAACAGACCACAGCATGCACAACTCCGGCAGAGTTGTTGCCAATTTGCATATCTTGCTTCGGATGTAGTGGTCCTGGTTCCGATCACGGATGGGCCTGGGGTTGTTGCTGTTTGGTGCAGCCTGAGGCGGCGGGGCCACGAAGCTCAGCAGCCACTCCAGCCGATCACGCGCAGAGCGGGCCGGGCTGATTTCGCAGACAAGCCCAGCCCCGTGCCATAGCGGTTAGCCAGGACACGGGGCTGGGGGGTGCAAAACACCGGTGATGAGCAATGGAGCTCAGAACACCGCGGCAACCTTCAGGTTCTGACGTGCCGGGCTGGGGGCCTCAGACAGGCCGCAGAGCCTGTAATTGGCGTTGGCGGTGTCGCCAGGAACGAGAAAAAAGAAGACACTGCAGCCGAAGTTCTTGATTCGTCCCGCAGTCTCCACCGGTGCCACGACGGGGTTCACGGTGGAACGCAGGCCGGAGGCTTCGGCTACGCCGGGGGCCGTGATGGTGCCGATACCAAGGCCGGCCGTGATCAGACCAGCAGCCAGGGAAGGAGCGAGGAGTTGAGCGATGGTCATGGGAGGAGGTGATGGTGGAGCCGTGCCCCGGGACCTCCATACCTTCAGCGGGCCAGACCATCGAGGCGTTGCGCTATCCCCCTCGGCCCTGTGAGGTTGCTCACAGGCAAAGAGATCAAGCCGGCATAGCAACACTGATCGCGTATCAGTCCCGCGAATCCAACCATTCGCCCAGGGCCTGCGGATCGGGGGGCAGTGGCACGGATTCGCGGCGGATGCCCCCTAGCTTTCCCCGCGTGTCCGCGGCGTCCGCGGTCAGTGCGGACGGCTCAGGCCAGCTCCAGCCGCTGCAGGATCCGCTCCTCCTGAGAGGGGCCCAGGGGGGCGCCCGTGCGGGTCGTTGTGCCAGCGCCAGCCAGGGCGGCAGCCATCGCACGCAGGCTTAGACATGCCTCGCAACTGGCTTGAGCAGTATCCAGGCAGGGCAGGGCTAGCGCCTGGACAATCACCAGGCAGGTCTAGGCGGATCGGCAACGGGTGCCTTTGCACATGGTGCCCAGCAGCCGCCAGCCGTCACGAATAACAAGTGTTGGTGATCACCTGCCCACTCCCCACAGCCTTCGCACCCACCCCCAGCAGGGCCGCCGGCAGGGGCACACCTTGTTTCCTCAGTGGTGGCCATGATTTTGGCCTTTATTGGCCGGGGCAGGATGCCGGGGGCGAACTGCGTACCGGGGCGGGTGGAGCGGACTCCAGCTGCTGCAGCCGGCGCTCTACGGCCTCGATCCCTTCCACCACCAAGGCGGTCGTAGTGCGGCCGGTGGTTTTGGCATGGGCACCCAGCCGCTTCAGCAGGGCAGGGTCTGCCTGTATCGCCAGCTGGCTGCGGACGCGGGGCATGGCAGGGCAAGACAGGGCTAGGCCGGATGATGCACCCCCAGCAGCCAGTGGGGCCAGGCCTCAGCGGCGGAGCCTCCAAGCTCAGCAGCCGCTCCAGCTGCTCACGGCGCAGCTGGAGCAGGGCAGCACGTAGCAGGGCCATGAAACGGGCATCATCAAGCGGTGGCCGGGGGTCTGGCATCAGGGCAGGGCAGCTGCCGGCAGTGTTCCCAGGCCGGGGCCACTCGAACGCAGTGCTTCAGATGGTGCACGACAGGACCAACACCCCTATCCTTCAGCCAACCGTGAAAACGCCCTAGGAGTTTGTCGCCAATAGGGCATCGAGATGCAGGTCACAGCGAATCGGTGCTGAGCTGAACGACCGCAGCTCTGTTTTTCCGCCTTGTGGGCTCAGTCGCTGTGGAGTTCAGCCAGCCCTGGCTCAATTGGCCTGGGTCGCTGCCCTCATCCCGTCGCCGCCGCCAGCGCCTGCTGCTGTGATCGCCTGCACCTGAATAACTTCAGCAGGTTGTGCGTGGCAGCGATCAGGTGCCACTCGCCATTCACCTTCTCCAGCCCCCTTAGGAGAAAACGCCGCAGACCCCGGCATTCCTTGATCTGGCCGTTCACCGGCTCCACGATCGCTTTGCGCCGGGCGTAGATCCTTGATCCCTTCTTGCTTCTGAGCTTGCGGGCCATGCGGCTTTTGGCATCGGCATCCTTGGGCATCGGTCCGCGTTTTGGCGGTAGTGGTTGTCCGTGCGACAGACGGCCAGTGGCGATGTAGGCATTGATCCCGCGTTCCTCGCAGTGCTCTGCGTTGGAGTCACTCCAGTAGCCCGCATCCAGCGTCATCACCGTGGGCAGTGCACCGGCGCTGGCGGCAATGCGCTCCAGCATGGGCTCCAGATGCTCCACATCCGGGGGCTGATTGCTTACGCCGATCGCCACGATCACCTGGTGATCGCTGTCCACTGCCACCTGGCAGTTGTAGCCCTGCAGATAGGAGCCTCCCGACTGCATCAGGTGACTCTCGGGATCTGTGAAATTCCGCTGGCTCTTTCTGGTTGGTGTGC
>CALFOF010000120.1 GCA_937919075.1 uncultured Cyanobium sp.
GCGCCGCGCACCGTGGTGCCGGCGGTGGCCACCACAGCCAGCACGGGCCGGCCGGCCCGGCGCAGCTCAGCGAGCGCCTCCTCCAGCCGCGCCGGATCCAGCCGCCCTGCCGCATCGGTGGGCAGCCGCAGCAAGGCCTCGGGCGGCAGCCCCATCACCAGCACGGCTTTGTCCAGCGACACATGGGCATCTGTGCTGGTCAGCACCACCGCATCTGCGCGGTGCTGCAGGCCGCGGCTCTGGCGCGCCGTGACCAGCGCCATCAGGTTGCTGAGGCTGCCGCCGCTGGCAGGGATGCCGCCGGCGGCGTCCCCTAGCCCGAGGCGACGGGCCAGCCAGCCACACAGGCCCCGCTCGAGGCGGCTGAGCGATGGGGAGAGCTCTTCCGAGAGCAGGTTGTTGTTGAGACCGGCGCAGACCAGATCCCCCACCAGCGAAGCGGTGAGCGGCGGCGGATCGAGATGGGCCAGGGCTCCGGGATGGTTGGGGTTGTAGGCGCCATCCATCAACATCTGCAGATCGGCCAGCAGGGTGGTGCCATCCAGGCCGTGGTGGCGGGGCTCCAGCTCCGGCAGCAGGCTCAGACCGGGGAGCGGCGGGCGGCTGGTGGCTGTGCCGAGCCACTGGCAGAGCTGTTGCACCGCCCCGGTGAGAAACGCTTCCAGCAGCGGGTCGGCCTGGCCTGGCGCCGCGAACGGCAACGGATCGAGCGCCTTGTGCAGGTGTGGCGTGACGGCCAACGGTGGTGCTGGAAGGGGCTTCATTCTCCCTTGCCGTCCCTCAACATGGAGGCACTGGCACGCTGGGTGCCCCACCCGGCCGCCGCAGCGCTGTGCTGAACCCCCCGCCCATTCCTGCCGCGCAGCAGCGCCTTTGGATGGAGCGGTTGCTGCGCCAGGCCCGCCGCGCCGGTGACAGGGGAGAAATCCCAGTGGCGGCTGTGGTTCTCGATGCGCAAGGGCGCTGCCTTGGCTGGGGCAGCAACCGTCGCCAGCTGGATCACGATCCGCTCGGCCATGCCGAGCTCGTGGCGCTGAGCCAGGCCGCGGCCCTGCGCGGCAGCTGGCGCTTCAACGACTGCAGCTTGATCGTGACGCTCGAACCCTGCCCGATGTGCGCCGGCGCATTGGTGCAGGCCCGCATGGGGCGGGTGCTGTTCGCCGCCGAGGACGCCAAGCGTGGGGCCTTGGGCGGCACCTTGGACCTGGCCCGCCACCCGAGCGCGCACCACCACATGGAGGTGGAGGGCGGCTTGCTGGCAGAACAGGCCAGCCGGCTGCTGGCGGACTGGTTCAGGCAGCGGCGGCAGCGACAGCCGTGCGACCAGACTGGAACGACGGCAGCTCCGTCTCCAGCAGATTGAGCAGCAGATCGACGTTTTCGGCGCGGCTGTTGTAGCCCATCAGGCCGATGCGCCACACCGAGCCGGCCAGGGCACCGAGCCCGCCGCCCACTTCGATGCCGTGGCGGTTCAGCAGATGCAGGCTGAAGGCCTTGCCATCCACGCCTTCGGGAATGCGCACCGTGGTGAGCGTGGGCAGCCGCAGCGGTTCCGGCACATGCAGCTCAAGGCCGAGGCGCTCCAGCCCGTTCCAGAGGCGCTCGGCGTTGCTGCGGTGACGGGCCCAAGCGTGCTCCAGCCCTTCCTCGGCCAGCAGGCGCAGCGCTTCGCGCATGCCGAAGTTCATGTTCACCGGAGCCGTGTGGTGGTACACGCGGTTGCTGCCCCAGTACTGGTTGAGCAGCGAGACATCCAGGTACCAGTTGGGCACCTTGCCGCTGCGGGCCGCCAACTTAGCTTCGGCCCGAGGGCCCATCGTGAACGGACCAAGACCGGGGGGGCAGCTCAACCCCTTCTGGCTGCAGCTGTAGGCGAGATCCACGCCCCAGGCGTCGAGATGCACCGGCAAGGCACCGAGCGAGGTGACCGTATCGAGCAGCAGGAGGCAATCGTGGCGGCGGCAGAGATCGCCGATGCCTTCCATCGGCTGGCATACGCCGGTGGAGGTTTCGGCATGCACGAGCGCCAGGATCGTCGGCTGGTGCAGTGCCATGGCCGCTTCCAGCTCCTCCAGGCTGAAGGCTTCCCCCCAGGGGCGCTCGATCGTGACTACCTCGGCGCGGTAGCGCTGGGCCATATCGACGAGCCGCAGGCCGAAGTACCCCTTCACCGCCACGAGCACCTTGTCGCCCGGCTCGATGGTGTTGGCCAGGGTGGCTTCCATGGCGGCACTGCCGGTGCCGCTCATCGGAATGGTGAGGCGGTTGTCGGTCTGCCAGGCGTACCGCAGCAGTTCCTGCACCTCGCCCATCAGCTCGATGTAGATCGGGTCGAGGTGACCGATCGGCGTACGGGCCAGCGCAGCCAGCACCGTGGGATGGGCATTCGACGGCCCTGGGCCCAGCAGCAGGCGATCGGGGGTGGCGATCGGGTCCAAGGGGAGCCGATGACAATCGTTCACCGGGAGATCGGAAGACTGTGTGACCAAGGCCTGCGGGGCGTCAGAGAAGTGGGTTGAAGCCTACCCAGAAGCCAGAGCTGGCCTTGGGCAACCGGCTCGGAGCGGATTCAGCGGCAGCGCACGTCGAGCGCGGACAGGCCACGGACCATGTGATCGAAGGGGACACGCACCAGCGGAGCAGGATCGAAACCGGCCTCAGCCAGCCGCTCCATCACCACATCGGCCAGCAGGGTGATGCTGCGCACCGTGGGGCCCGTCGGCACTCCCAGGCTCTTGTAGGTGTCGTCGAGGCCGTTCAGGACCCGTTCGTTGAGGATCGTGGCGTCGTCGGCGATCAGGGCGTAGCTGGCATAGCGCAGGAAATAGTCCATGTCCCGCAGGCAGGCCGCCAGGCGCCGGGTGGTGTAAGCATTCCCGCCGGGCAGCAGCAGTTCGGGATCCTGTTCAAACAGACGCCGGCTGGCCTCACGCACGATGTCGGTGGCCCCCTGGTTGATGAGCTCCACCGCCATCAGCCGTTGTTCGCCTTCCGCCAGGTAGGCGGAAATGCGATCGATCGCGTTCCGATCGAAATAGCGCCCCAGCTGGTCATACCGGCCGATCAGACCGGTGATGGCATCGCGCATGACGTTGAAATCGACGCACCTGGGCTGGAAGCTAGCACTGTGAAATGCCCAGAACCCTGTCCTGCTGAGGGATCTGCCGAATCTGACAGAAACGGTTACGCAGGCCGTTCCGGCTGTTTCCACTCCGCCGGTGCCATCGGGTCCGGGGTCATGCTGGCTACAGGTTTCTCGCGTGCGCTCGTCTGCCTGCCCCTTCGCCCATGGCCCTGACATGGCTCTGACCGTCGATGACATCCTGCGCCGGCTGCGGGATGAGGCGATCGAACGGGTCGACCTCGGTGTCTGCGACCTGGCTGGCCGCTGGCATCACCTCACCGTGGCGGCCGAGTTGATCCAGCCGTCCAGCTTCAGCGATGGCCTTGCCTACGCGGACCTTCCCATCGATGGCTTCGGCGCGGGCGCAATCCTGGCCGGACTGGGCGGGGAGCCTGTTGCGGCAGGGGATCAGCAGGAACTGGTGGTGGTGCCCGATCCCGCTACTGCCTGGCGTGATCCGTTCCTGCCCACCGCGCCGCTCAGCTTGTTTGGTTGGATGCGCTGCCGCTCCGCTGGCCATCCCGGTTGCGCCCGCTCGCTGGCCAGCCGCGCCACTGACGCGCTGGCCAGCTCCGGCCTGGCGGACACGGCCCTGTTCCAGGTGGCTCCGCACCTGCTGCTGCGTGGTGCTGGCGATCGCTCCGCCGGCAGGATCCCTCTGGGGGAGCACGGACCGGCCGCGGCGCTGCCGGAGCGGTCGCTGGCCTTCCGCAATGAACTGCTCTCGCTGCTGGGCGCTCCGGCCCCCCTGCAGGCCGCAGAGCTGCTTCCCGCCGCCGATGGCCTGCTGCGGTTGGGCTACACCTCCCATCACCTGGCCGCCTGCTGCGGGCTGTCCGCGGCCCTGGTGGCGGCGGAAAGGCCAGCGGAGACGGCCGGTTGCCTGCCGGTGAGCCAGAGCCTGCGCAAGGCCCGCCTGCCACTGTTCTACGGCGAAGGCACCCGCGCCGATCTCTCTCAGACGGCCCGCTGGTACATCGGTGGTCTGTTGCAGCACGCCCCGGCGCTGCTGGCCCTCACCCGCACAGGCGCCGGTGCCGAGGGCCGCTGGGGCGGCGCTGGCGATGCCGCGCCATGGCGCCGGGCCTACGCGCCGGGGATCGGCGGCACCGTGGTGGGTCTGCCGGTGGCCCGGCCCACACCGGCCAGCCAGCGTCTGGCCTACGTGGCCTGTGAGGCCGCTGCCAATCCCTACCTGGCCTGGAGCGCCCTGCTGCTGGCGGGCCTTGATGGCATCCGTCGCCAGATCGACCCCGGCGGGATCCTGGCGATCGACGCGCCCCATCCGCCGGAGGGCCAGCCAGACCCATTCCCGCCGCTGCCCACCCACCTGCATGGCGCGCTGGACGCGCTGGCGGCGGACCAAGCCTTCCTGCTGGAGGGTGATGTGTTCAGCAGCGACTGGATTGCCGGCTGGATCGAGCGGCAACGGCGGCGGGTGCGGCTTCCCTTGCCTGAGGCGGAGCCTCTGCGTCCGACCTGAGCACACCTTTGTTCCTGTTTGGCCAGGGGAAAGGAACGCTGTCGCTCGCGGCCTCCGCGGCGATCCGCTGGAATGAGGCGAGTGTGAAGGGATGTTCCCGCGCCGCCATGCCCGATGCCGTGAGCAAGCTCGCGTACCAGACGCTTCAGCAAGGCAAGAGCCTGGTGGGGTTGGCGCACAAGGAGCTGAGCACCCGCCTGGGTCAGCTGCTGGCCGCCGATGGCGGCCCCAAGACCGTGCCGGTGCCGCCGGAGATGCTCAACCAGCTGCGCGCGTCGATGGACCGGCTGCTGGAACTCGACTGGCAGGAAGCCGAGCGGGGGGTGTATCCGGCCTCGCTCCTGTTCGATGCTCCCTGGCTCGACTGGGCCACCCGCTATCCGCTGGTGTGGCTCGACCTGCCGAACATCTGGAGCCGCCGCAGCCAGCGCAACGTCCGTGACCTGCCGCGTGACGTGGAGCCGGAGAATTACCCCGGCTACTACCTGCAGAACTTCCACCACCAGACCGACGGCTACCTCAGCGACCACTCCGCCGCGCTCTACGACCTGCAGGTGGAAATCCTGTTCAACGGCACCGCTGATCCGATGCGACGCCGTTTGTTGGCGCCCCTGCAGCGGGGCCTGCGCGCCTTCGAAGGTCGCCGCCCGGGCCAGCTGCGGGTGCTCGATGTGGCCGCCGGCACGGGCCGCACCCTGCGCCAGTTGCGCGGGGCCCTGCCCGGGGTGCAGTTGGTGGGGGTAGATCTTTCTGCGGCCTATCTGCGCGAAGCCAACCGTTGCCTGAGTCAGCTGCCGGGCGAGCTCCCCCAGTTGGTGCAGGGCAATGCCGAGGCGCTGCCGTTTGCCGATGGCTCGTTTCAGGCCGTCACCTGCGTGTTCCTGCTTCATGAACTCCCCGCCGAGGCGCGGCAGAACGTGATCAACGCCTGCTTCAAGGTGCTGGAGCCCGGCGGGGTGCTGTTGCTGGCCGACTCGATCCAGCTGGCCGATTCGCCCCAGTTCT
>CALFOF010000121.1 GCA_937919075.1 uncultured Cyanobium sp.
CCTCTTCGTCGTTGCCGGCGGAGATGGTGCCCACCTGGGCGATGGCGTTGCTGTCAACGATCGGCTTGGCGTGCTCTTCGATCTTCTTGACGAGGAAGTCGGCAGCCTTGTCGATGCCCTTCTTGAGGGTGATGGCGTTGGCGCCCGCAGCCACGTTGCGCAGACCAGCCTTGACCATGGCGTGGGCCAGGACGGTGGCGGTGGTGGTGCCGTCGCCGGCGGCGTCGTTGGTTTTGGAGGCGGCCTGACGGATCAGGGCCACACCGGTGTTCTCGATGTGGTCTTCGAGTTCGATCTCTTTGGCGATCGTGACGCCGTCATTGATGATCTGGGGGGCGCCGAATTTCTTCTCCAGCACCACGTTGCGACCCTTGGGGCCGAGGGTGACGGCCACAGCCTCGGCGAGGATGTCGATGCCTTTTTCGAGGGCCCGGCGGGCGTTCTCGTTGTAAATGATGCGCTTGGCCATGGGAAGGGTTGCTCCTTGCGGTAGTGAGTAATGGGTGAACCGGACGCCGAAGCCTCGCAGTTCAGATCGTGATCTTGATCCGTGACGGCAGCCGAGGCTCAGCAGAGCCTTTTCGCCGGCTACGAATCAGTCGACGATGGCAAGAATGTCTTTTTCGGAGAGCAGCACGAACTCATCGGTGCCGAGCTTGATATCGGTACCGGCGTACTTGCTGTAGAGCACCTTGTCGCCGATGCTCACTTCAGGAGCTTGCCGGGAGCCGTCCTCGTTGCGCTTGCCGGGGCCCACCTGGACCACCTCGCCCACCTGGGGCTTCTCCTTTGCAGTGTCGGGAAGCAGAATGCCGCCCGCGGTTTTTTCCTCCGATTCGGACACCTTGATGAAAATGCGATCTCCAAGGGGTTTGACAGTGGAGACGCTGAGGGAGACAGCAGCCATGGATCGTTTCAAATGCAGTGGTGCGGCGCCGTTGGCGCCACAGGGGGGAGTGAATTAGCACTCGCCCTGCCTGAGTGCCAACCTATGGCGGGGAGAGGGTTCAGCGCAATCGGCGCGGTGTGCGGTTGACCGAACCCAGCCGCCCGCCAAGGCGCTCTGCCCTTGAAAATCGGGCCATTCGCGGTGGTAAGGTGGCGCGGCTTCAGGCGGGCGCGCGTCCCGCTGCGCGATCTTCTTTCCTTTCCTATGGCTGCTGCTGCTCCCGTCAACACCGGCTACAAAGGTGTTGTCCGTCAGGTGATCGGCCCCGTTCTCGACATTGAATTTCCGGCCGGCAAACTGCCCCGCATCTTCAATGCCATCCGCGTTGAAGGCCGCAACTCCTCGGGTCAGGACATCGCCCTCACCGCCGAAGTCCAGCAGCTGCTCGGCGATCACCGTGTGCGTGCGGTGGCCATGAGCGGCACCGACGGCGTTGTGCGCGGCATGTCCGCCCTCGACACCGGCGCCCCGATCAGCGTTCCCGTTGGTGAGGCCACCCTCGGCCGCATCTTCAACGTGCTCGGCGAGCCGGTCGATGAGCGCGGACCGGTCACCTCCACGCTCACCTCGCCGATCCACCGGGAGGCCCCAAAGCTGATTGAGCTTGAAACCAAGCCCAAGGTCTTCGAAACCGGCATCAAGGTGATCGACCTCCTGGCTCCTTACCGCCAAGGCGGCAAGGTTGGTTTGTTCGGCGGCGCCGGCGTCGGCAAAACCGTGCTGATCCAGGAGCTGATCAACAACATCGCCAAGGAGCACGGCGGCGTTTCCGTGTTCGGCGGCGTGGGCGAGCGCACCCGTGAAGGCAACGACCTCTACGAAGAGTTCAAGGAATCCGGAGTGATCAACTCCGAAGACCTCCCCAAATCCAAAGTGGCCCTCTGCTTTGGC
>CALFOF010000122.1 GCA_937919075.1 uncultured Cyanobium sp.
TTACTCGACCCGCCTTCACACCAGGGGCGCGATCACGGCATGGGCGTTATGGAAGTACGGACTGATGCTCGGGTGCAGCGAGCACTGCAGGTGATCGCCCAGGCCCACCGCTGCGATACCGATGGTTCGATCCGACTTCGCGGTGGCTGGAACGAGCTGAGCGGTGTTCTCAAGTTCACAGAAAAATCCCTGCTGATCAGCCTGGGCAGCGCAACAACCGAAGAACAAGCGAAACGCAGCATCGAGGGGGTGCCGATGACAGTTCTGCCGGATCTGATAGCCGCGGTGATGCCGCAGCTGGTGGAAGCCACAGGCCAGTCGCTGGTGGTTGCGGTAGAGCGTGATGGCCGCCAGTCGCGTCGAGTACTGCACTTGGTGAGGCGCCGACCTGAATTGACCCAGGCGCTCGCATCGGCAGGGGCAGTGTTGGTGTTGGATGCCACCGAGCGCCCGGAGGATTCGCTGGAGCTGATGAAGTTCCCGGAGGGCGCGCACAGCGAGGTGATCGCAGTGCGGCAGGGGGATGAGAACACCGGAGCACGATTGGCTCTGCGCCAGGTGCCGTGCCTCGGCGGAATGGGGCGCCAGCGATCCGAGAAGAAGACTGCTGAGCGCAATGAACTGATCGATGCGTGGTTGGCGAAGGCGCCAGGTGCCGTATGGGGCGTGATCGATCACGGCCGGTTTTGTCGTGGTGACGGCGAGCGGGCCTGGCTGACGGTGATGGCACGAGGCGGGAATTTCCTTGAGACCGCCAGCCGCCTGGCGCTGGTGGGCCTGCCGATCAAGAACCTGAACGCGATCGACCAGGAGACGGAGCTGGTGTTTGGCTCTGGCACCGCTGACCCCAGTAGTGAGGCGTATCGCCGGTGGCAGGCACACCTTGTGGCGATTGAGTTGGTGCAAGGCGTCGGCCGGCTCCGGGCCAATCGCCGCAGTGCCGAGGAGGAGCTGGAGGTGTTGCTTGTGACCGACGCCAACCTGGCGGGGCTATGTCAGCAGATGGGCTGGGAGATTCCCACGCCAATCCGCTCGGTGGAAATCACAGGACAGGCGCCCAAAATCTCGGCTACGGAAAACGCCATGGAGCAGGTGAAGAGGTACCTCGGGCAACGGCATGTGGCGGGGGATTCGGTGCCTGGGAGTCAGCAGGAGGCTTGCAAAGAAACGGGGGTGAGCCTGACGACATTCCGCAAGGCGCTGATCGCTGAAGGGCTGGATTACTACGGCTTCAAATCAAGGGTGCTGAGGGAGGTGGCATGAAAACGTCTTTTTGGCTGAGATCGGTTGCTACAATTGGCTTTCGGCCTGCAGTGTGTAACAGTTGCCCCTGTTTCTATAGGTAGGTATTTAAGAATCAGGGACAACTGTTAAACACTAAGAGGTAAAACCTAGTGTTTGCAGTGGTTTTGGCGGCAAAAGACGTTTTTCGGGAGTTTCGGTGTTGATTTGGCTTCGCTTTGACTTGACCGCCCCGCCACTAC
>CALFOF010000123.1 GCA_937919075.1 uncultured Cyanobium sp.
CTCGGGGGGCTTCCGCAAACGGCTGGCCCTGGCGTCTGCGCTGGTGGCCGAACCGGACGTGCTGCTGCTGGACGAACCCACCAACCACCTGGATGCGGACTGCATCGAGTGGCTGCAGAACCACCTCGACCGCTTCCGCGGCGCCCTGGTGTTGGTCACCCACGACCGCTACGTGCTCGACCGGGTCACCCGCCGCATCGTGGAGGTGGACCGGGGCGAAGCCCGCACCTACGAGGGCAACTACGCCAGCTACCTGCAGATCAAGGCGGGCGAAGAGGCCGCCGAAGCGGCCAGCGCCGCCAAGTTCAAAGGAGCGCTGCGGCGCGAACTGGAGTGGCTGCAACGGGGACCACAGGCCCGCAGCACCAAACAAAAGGCCCGCATCCAGCGGATCGAGGCGATGCAGGAGGCACCGGTGCGCGCCGGCAAGGACCAGCTCAGCCTGGCCACCGCCAGTCGGCGCCTGGGCAAGCGGGCCATCACGGCGGAGCATCTCAGTGTGTGGGCGCCGCAGGGGCCGGCCGGGGCCGAGGTGCCCACCATCCCCAGCGGAACGCCGCTGTTGCGCGACTTCAGCTACGACTTCAGCCCGGAAGACCGGGTGGGCATCATCGGCCCGAACGGCTCCGGCAAATCCACCCTGCTCGACCTGATCGCCGGGCGGCGCCAGGCCCAGCAGGGGCGCCTGGAGCTGGGCAGCACCGTGCAACTGGCCTACTTCGACCAGCAGACCGACGACCTGTTTGCTGGCAAGGGCATGGAGCGCAAGGTGATCGATTTCGTGCAGGAGGCGGCCAGCCGGATCGATCTGGGCGGTGTGCAGGTGAGTGCCTCCCAGCTGCTGGAGCGCTTCCTGTTTCCCCCCGCCCAGCAACACAGCCCGATCGGCAAGCTCTCCGGAGGAGAGCGGCGGCGGCTCTGCCTCTGCCGGCTGCTGATTCAGGCGCCCAACGTGCTGCTGCTCGATGAGCCCACCAACGACCTGGACGTGCACACCCTCACGGTGTTGGAAGACTTCCTCGAAGATTTCCGCGGTTGTGTCGTGGTGGTGTCCCACGACCGCTACTTCCTCGATCGCACCGTGGACCGGCTGTTCTGCTTTGAGGGCGGTGTGCTGCGGCGCTTTGAGGGCAACTACAGCGCCTACCTGGCCCAGGCCGCGCCGAAAGCCGCCCCGGCGCCCGCTGCCGCCACGCTGACCATCGACGCAGCGGCAGCGGTCACACCCACCAAGGCAACGGGCGAACGCGGCGCCCAGAAGCCCCGCCGGCGCAGCTACCGGGAAAGCCGCGAGCTGACCGATCTGGAGCAGAAGCTGCCGGGCTGGGAAGAGCTCCGCAGCAGGCTCGAGGCGGAGCTGGCCGGCAGCAGTCAGGGCGACTACGCCCGGCTCGAAGCGCTCACCGAGGAGCTGGCCGCGCTGGCGGAACGCATCCACGCCGGCGAGGAGCGCTGGCTGGAACTCAGTGATCTGCCGGCCTGAGGCCAAGGCAGAATCCCCCGCCGGCACTGGCATCTGCCCCATGCCGCCGGGGGGTTGATGAGCTTGAGCCCACACGGCGCGGCGAAGGCGACGCACGACCCGTAGGGTGGGCTGGAAAAATTCGGTTGCCGCAGGTCGGCCGTCTTATGACTTCCATCGACGAGCACATTCTCAAGGACCAGATTGAGATCGAAACCGCCAAGGCCACGGGCAACGAGGGCAAGGTGCGCCACCTTGAGGAAGAGCTCAAGTCTTTGCAGGAATACAAAACCCATCACCCCGAGGACAATCACGACCCCAACTCGCTTGAGGTCTATTGCGATCTGAACCCGGAAGCGCCCGAGTGCCGCGTCTACGACGACTGAGCCACCAGGGACTGTTCGCTGCGGTCGAGTTCTTTCCAGACCGCTTCGAGCAATCGATCAAGCCCCTGACGCGTTGCCCCGGAGATGGCCAGGACCTCCCGGGGCCAACGCTCTTTGAGTGCATCTGAAGCCGCTGACAGGGCGTCTTCATCGAGCAGTTCCACCTTGTTGATGGCCAGCAGCCGGGGGCGATCGGCCAGCCCGTGGCCGTAGGCCACCAGCTCCGCTTCCACCACCGCCAGGTCGTGGGCCACATCCGCGCTGGAGCCATCCACGAGATGCACCAACAGGCGGGTGCGCTCGATGTGGCGCAGAAAGTCGTGGCCAAGCCCTGCGCCTTGGGCGGCGCCAGCGATCAGCCCGGGGATATCCGCGAACACCGTGCCATCCCCACTGGGTTTGCGCACCACCCCGAGATTTGGGATCAAGGTGGTGAACGGGTAATCGGCGATCTTCGGCTTGGCGGCCGAAAGCACACTGATGAGGGTGCTCTTGCCGGCATTCGGCAGCCCGATGATGCCCACCTCAGCGAGCAGCTTCAGTTCGAGCTGCAGCTGCCGCTCTTCCCCCTCCTTGCCCTCCGTGAACTTTTCCGGGGCCCGGTTGCGGTTGCTCAGGTAGTGGGCGTTGCCAAGCCCGCCGCGGCCGCCGGCCGCCACCCGCAGGCGATCACCGGGCTCGATCAGGTCGCCAAGCAG
>CALFOF010000124.1 GCA_937919075.1 uncultured Cyanobium sp.
CTTGATCAGGTCGTACTGGGTGCGGTTGGTGTCCTGGTATTCATCCACCAGCACGTGGCGGAAACGGCCGTGCCAGTAGTGGCGCACCTGCTCGTTGCTCTGCAGCAGTTGCACCGGCAGCAGCAGCAGGTCGTCGAAGTCGAGGGCGTTGTTGGCCGCCAGGGCGCGGCGGTAGCGGCGGTACACATCCGCCACCATCTTTCCCCGCTGGCCCTGCTGCTCCTGCTCCAGCTGCTCGGGCAACCAGCCCTGGTTCTTGGCGTTGCTGATCGCCCAGCGCACCTTTTTGGGCTCGAAGCGCTTGGGGTCGAGGCCCAGCTCCTGGGTGACGATCTCCTTGACCAAGGTTTGGGCATCGCCCTCGTCGTAGATCGAGAACTGGCGGGTCCAGGTGAGCCCTTCCGGATCCCGGTACTTGTCGATGTCGAAGCGCAGCAGCCGCGCGAACAGGGCGTGGAAGGTGCCGATCCACAGCTCCTTGGTGATCTCCCGGTAGATGCGGGTGCGCAGCTGGCGCTGCTGCACCGGCGAGAGGGTGCTCAGCGGCTGGCCGAACTGGCTGGTGGCGAGCCGCTGGGCCAGCAGCAGCTCCAGCCGCTCCTTCATCTCCCGCGCCGCCTTGTTGGTGAAGGTGACGGCCAGGAGCTGGTGCGGATCGACGCCGTGATGGCCGATCAGGTGGGCGATGCGGTGCGTGAGCGCCCGCGTCTTGCCGCTGCCGGCACCGGCCACCACCAGCAGCGGGCCGTTGTGGTGGTCCACCGCCCGGCGCTGGGCGTCGTTGAGGCCGGCCAGGAAGCTCATGATTCAGAGGGTACTCAGCGCGGCCGCGCCTGCTCGCGCAGCACGGCGGCCAGCGTGTCCACGTGGTGCGCCACGGTGAAGCGGCTGGAGGCCCGCCGCTGGCCCGCCTGCCCCAGCCGTGCCGCCAGCTCCGGCTCCGCCAGCAGCTGCAGCAGCGCCTCCGCCAGCCGTGGCACATCGCCCTCCGGCGCCAAAAGGCCGGTTTCGCCGTCGAGCACCACCTCCGGGATGCCGGCATGCACGGTGGACACCACCGGCACCCCGGCCAGCTGGGCCTCCAGCACCACCACCGGACAGCCCTCCGCATCCCCATCCGGGGCCGTGCGCGAAGGCAGCAGCAGGCAGCGGCACTGGCGCAGGCGGGCCGCCACCTGCTCCGGCGGCTGCAGACCCGCCAGCTCCACCTGCCGGCCCAGGCCCAGCGCCTGGATCTGCTGCTCCAGGGCCGGGCGCAGCGGTCCCTCCCCCACCAGCACCAGCCGCATGGCGGCCGCCAGTTCCGGCGGCGCGGCCGCGCGAGCGCGGGCAAAGGCGGCCAGGGCATCGAGCGGCGCCTTCTTGGCCACGAAGCGACCCACGAACAGCACGGTGGGCGGCGCCTGGCCAGGGCAGCCGCCATGGAACAGCTCCGCGTTGGCCCCGGAGGGACTGATCGTGATCGCGGCTGGTGAGGCGCCCAGCCCCACCAGCACCTGCCGCATCGGCGCGCTCTTCACCACCAGGGCGCCGGCCAGGCGCATCAGGCGGCGGTAGCGCTCCTGCAGCTGGCCCAGCCGCCGGTCGGCGGAGGCATCGGCACCACGGAAATGCACCACCAGCGGCACCTTCGCCCAGGCAGCCCCATCCATCACCCGCGCGGCATGGAAGCCGAACTCGGCCAGCACCACATCGGGCTGGTGCCAGCGGATCAACAGCCAGGTGACCAGCGAGGCGGGCACAGTGGCGAGCCGGTGCCAGCCCAGCCGGGAGCAGGCCTTGCTGAGCGTGATCGCCAGGCCGTAGGCCAGCTGCCCGGGGCGCCGCCAGGGCCGGGCGCCGCCGAACTCATCCCCAAAAAACGCCACCTGGCGCAGGGGCAGGCGGGCCAGGTTGGCGCGCACGAAGGTTTCGGTGGGGGAGCGCCGGGTGGGGGCCAGCACCAGCACCTTCGGCTCCAGGCAGGGGGCGAGCGCCTGCAGGAACAGCTCCTTCACCAGCGGGGCGGCCAGCTGCTGCCGCACCCCGGTGGCGGCGACGCCCAGCCGGTGGCGGCGGTCCGGGTCGGCCATCAGCGCCGCCAGCGCCGCCGTCAGGCCATCGGTGCCGGTGTCTTCCGCCAGCAGCACACCGTTGTGGTCGTGCTGCAGCAGTTCCCTCGGTCCGGTGGGGCAGTCGATCGCCAGGCAGGCGCAGCCTGCCGCCATCGCCTCCACCAGCACATTGGGGAAGCCCTCGTAGCGGGAGGTGAGGGCGAAAATCTGGGCGCGGTCATACCAGTCGGCCAGGTTGCCCACCGGGCCGGGCAGCAGCAGCCGCTCGCGCCAGGGAGCCGTCGCCGAAGCGACCAGCAGCGCCTGCAGCTCCGGATGGTCGGCGGTCACCCCCGGCAAGGCCAGCCACCAAGCGGGAGCGGCCGGCGCCAGCCGGGCGAAGGCCGCCAGCAGACGATCAAAGCCCTTCTGCAGGGGCTTGGTGCCTACCGCCAGCAGCAGCTGGGCGCCCTGCGGCAGCAGGGCGGCGGGATCCACGCGCGGTGGCTGAACAGGCAGCGGCCAGGTGATCGGATTCGGCACCACGGCCACCCGCTGGGCCAGATGCTGCTGCTCCAGCCAGGCACCGATCCGCGCGGTCTGCACCAGCTGCAGCGCCGCCTGCGGGTAGAGCCAGCGGCGCAGCAGGCGCCAGGGCAGGGGCAGCGGCTTGGCCGGCGGGTAGTTGCGCTCCGCCACCACCACCGGCCGGGCCGAGCCCAGGCTGGCCAGCAGCAGATTGAGCGCCGGCCGGGTGGTGAGGCCGATGGCCAGATCGAAGCGTTCGCGCCGCAGCAGGGCGGCCAGGGCCAGCAGCTTGAAGGGGTAAGCGGCGCTGCCGGGCAGGCGGGCGAGGCCATGGTCGGGCGGGCCCCAGCGGCGATCGAGGCCCGGTGGCAGCGGGAAGACATCGGCCGGCACGCCGCAAGGAGTGAGCAGCACCACCGTGTGACCCGCCTCCAGCAGCCAGGCGGCGAACTGCAGCGCCACCCGTTCGGCGCCGCCGGTGCGCAGCGCGTGGATGTGGATCAGGATCCGGGCCATGGTGATCCGCCTGTGGACCCGGCCTGCACAGCCTGCCAGCAGCTGAGCAGGTCGTCCCGTGCTTCGGGGCGCTCCACGTTGAGGATCGCCAGCGCGTAGGCCGGCAGGGGCGGCGGGGCTGAGCCGGCGGCAGCCGCCGCGCCGGGGCGGGCCTGTGGGGCCTCCAGCCCCGCCAGCATCGACGCCAGAAACCAGCGGTGATCTTCCAGCGCCTGGCTGCGCAGGTGCCGTGGACGGGAGGCCTCCTCCAGCAGCAGCGCGAGGTCGTCGCGCAGCCCCAGCGGATGGCCGATCGCCCCCTGCAGGGCCAGGCAGCGGGCGAAGTTGCTCATCGCCCGCAGCACCACATCGGCGGGCAAGCGGTCGAAGTCGAGCCGCGCCACCAGCCCGTGCGAGCGCTGGGCGATCACCACCAGGCCCTGCGGCTGGCGCAGCAGCAGGTGCAGATGCAGCAGCGCCGCCTGACTGGAGATCAGCCGCTTGAAGCGGTTTTCGCGGTTGCGGCGGCGGCAGCGCAGCAGGGCGGGATCCACCTCCAGACGGGCCACCGCCTGGGTCAGCAGGGCGGCGGTCTCCTGCGCCAACGCCCTGTCCCGCTCCTCCACCGCCAGGTAGGCCAGGCTCACGGCGGCATAGGCGCGGTGGTGCTCGCGGAACAACGGCCCGTGGGCGAGGCCACGGAACAGGGCCGCGCGGGTGGCGGGGTCGGCGGGGCGGCGGGCGCGACGGAACAGCAGGGTTTCGGCGGGCTGGTGCCAGCCGTAGCGGTCGACGAGGGTGGTGAGGGCCCCGAGGGCGGCCGGCGGGTCATCCGCCGCCACGCCCGCCCAGAACGCCCGCTCCAGCACGGCGATGGTGCGGCGGGAGCGAACACGCAGCCACAGCGGCCGCCGCCAGGCGTCAGCCACGGCCGGGCCGCAGCAGCCCTGCCAGCCGCTGCCGGCTGCCCTTGAGCTGGCTCAGCAGCGCCACCGGCAACGAACAGGCCAGACGCACGGTGTACCAGTAGAGCCGGTGCCACCAGCGCAGGCGGAAGGCACCATGGCGGTCGGGTGGCAGCAGCTTGAGCGGCAGCTCCATCACCACCACTTCCGGAAGCAGCAGGAAGCGCCCCCAGTACACCTGGCGCCGCAGGCGGAGCAGCTCCTGGTCCACCAGCGGCGGCGGCAGCGGCAACGAGGCCGGCTCCAGGCGCCAGCTGCCAGTGGCGGGGTCCTGGCTGTAGCGGCTGCGCGGCGCCTGGGCGCTCCAGGGGCAGAAGGCCGCC
>CALFOF010000125.1 GCA_937919075.1 uncultured Cyanobium sp.
CGTAGTAGGTGGCGATGCCGTCGTTGAAGCGGGGGCAGCTCACCTCCACCAGCTCGCAGCCGAGCGCCTCCAGCTGGGCGGCGGCCGCCAGCACCGATGCCTTCACCTGGGGATCCAGCCCCTCCTGCTCAAAGCATTCGCGCACGAGACCCACGCGCAGACCGGCGATGGGTTGCCGCAGCGCGGCCCGGTAATCCGGCACGGGAGCCTGCAGGCAGGTGCTGTCGCGGGGGTCGGCGCCGGCGATCACCTGCAGCAGCTCGGCGGCATCGGCCACGCAAGTGCTGAACGGACCCACCTGATCGAGGGAGCTGGCGAAGGCCACCAGCCCCCAGCGGCTCACCCGGCCATAGGTGGGCTTGAGCCCCACCACGCCGCAGAAGGCGGCGGGCTGCCGGATCGAACCGCCGGTGTCGGAGCCGAGCGCCGCCATTGCTTCACCGGCGGCCACCGCCGCCGCGCTGCCGCCGGAGCTGCCGCCCGGCACCCGTTCAGGGTCCCAGGGGTTGCGGCTCGGCCCGAAGGCGGAAGTTTCCGTCGAGCTGCCCATGGCGAACTCGTCGAGGTTTGTTTTGCCCAGCAGCACCGCGCCTGCCTGCCACAGCCGCTCGGTGACGGTGGATTCGTACGGCGGCACGAAGTGCTCCAGCATGCGGCTGGAGCAAGTGGTGGTGATTCCCTTGGTGCAGAGGTTGTCCTTGATCGCCAGAGGGATGCCGGCCAGGGGGGGCAGTTCCTCGCCGGCGGCACGGGCCGCATCGATGCGGTCGGCATCGGCGCGAGCCCGTTCGGTGGTGACCTCCAGATAGGCGTGCACGGTGGCATCTACCGCGTCGATGCGGGCCAGGTGGTGATCGGTGAGCTCACGGGCGGAGATCTCTCCGCTCTGTAGCCGCTCACGCCATTCGGCGATCCCCATCCCAAGCCCATCGGTGCTGGAGGGACGCTATCAGCCGGGCTCCTGGATGTCGGTGAGGGGTTCGCTGCGGTGGGTGCGCAGGATTTCGTGGCTTAGCCCGCCGGGCGCCTCCGCCTGCAGATCGGCAAGAAAGTGCTGGAGTTCCACTTCCAATTCCTGGCGCCGCATGAACGGGCCGAACCAATAGATGACGTTGGGACCGTGGGTTTCAACCCGCGCCCACCATGCCATCCCCAGACCGTTCGCCAGGCTGCGCAAAGGCCGGATCAGGGCGTCCATTCAGGCTTTTCGTACCGCCCCATTGTGCCCTCGCATGGGGCCATCCTTACTCGTTTTGTCCGAATGGTGTGCACCGTCGGACTCAGAGCTGAATGTCCCCCTGAAAGCCCGTGGGGCTCGCTGGCGAAAGCCCCAGGGTGAGCTCCAGAGGCTCTGGGGGAGCTGCTGCGGCAGGCACTGAAGCTGCTGCAGAGGCTGCGGCTGCTTCAGTGCTGGTTTCTGGCTCCTCGCTGGCTGAGGCCTCGCTGGGGACCGCGTTTGCTGCGGGCTCGTTGTGGATCACATCCGTGGCGGGCTCGGTCTGGGCGGCGGGATCCGCTGCTTCTGCTTGCTCCACCGGCTCCGGTTCGGCGCCGGCGAAGGAGTCGCCCACAGCCGGTGCGTCTTCCATTACCAGCTCCGCTGCAACAAGCAACTCGTCTTCAACGACGAGGAGCTCCTTTTCAACGGACAGCAGCTCCTCTTCCACAACGAGCAGCTCCTCAACGGCCAGCAGCCCACCAAGTGGCTGTTGCTCTTCAACGGCCAACAGCTCCCCATCCGCTGAAACTTCAGCGTCCAGGTCATCGAGATCGTCCTGGTCGCCCAAGGTGTCTAGGCCGTCAGCAACGGCTGTCGGTTGTTCAAGCGCCGCTGCGGCGGCCTCGGCTGCGGCTGTAGTGGCTACGGCTACGGCTTCGGCTGCGGATGTGGCATTGCTGGCTGCCGCCTTGCTCGGCAGCTGCGGACGCACGATGCGGGGGGCCGGGGCATTGCCGGTGATCGCCTGCATCCAGCCGCGGCGGGCCACCTCATAGAGCAGCAGGGCCGTGGCCACTGAGGCGTTCAGGCTGGGCGTGGCGCCCCGCAGGGGAATGCGGATCAGCTGATCGCAGTGCTTGCGGGTGAGCATCGAAAGCCCCTGGCTCTCTGAGCCGGTAACCACCACCAGCGGGCCGTCGAGATCGGCTTCGGTGAGGCTCACCGTGCCTTCCTCGGCCAGGCCCACCACCCGGTAGCCCTCCTCCTTGAGTTGCTCCAGTGAACGGTTCAGGTTCACCACCCGGGCCACGGGCAGGTGCTCCAAGGCGCCGGCGGCCACCTTGGCCACCGAGCCGGTGAGGCCGGCATTGCGGCGTTGTGGCAGCACCAGGCCATGGGCGCCGAGGGCTTCGGCGCTGCGCACGATCGCGCCGAGGTTGTGGGGATCGGTGAGCCCGTCCACGGCCATCAGCAGTGGCGGTTCGCCGATGCCGCGGCATCCGTCGATCAAGGTGCCGAGATCGAGGGTTTCGGCGGCTGCGGCCTGCAGCACGATCCCCTGGTGCACCGCTCCACCGGTGAGCTGGCCCAGGCGGGCCCAGGTGACTTCCTCCACCAGCACCCCACCAGATTTGGCCTCCCGCAGCAGTTGCAGAAAGCGGGGGGCGAAGCGCAGCTCGGGGGTGCACCAGATGCGATGAATCGGCCGGTCGCCCTCCAGGGCGGCCTGGGCGGGATGGCGCCCCCAGATCAGATCATCAGCCGGTTCGGCGCCGAAGCGTTCCGATTCGCCCGTTGCGGGCGGCTCGCTGGCACCACGGTCACGGTCCACGAACACACCACCGGAAGCGCTGGGGCCATCGGGCCGGGGAGCCGAGAACGGCGGCTTGCGGAAGGGCGGCCGGCCCGTGGGGCGGCCACCGAAGGATGGGCGGCCGCCGAAAGAGGAACGGCCACCAAAGGAGGGACGGCTCTCCGGCCTGCGATCGCCGAACCGGCGCTCACTGAACGGGCGTCCGCCGCTGGGTCGCTCGCCGCCAGGCCGATCGCCGGAGGGGCGCTCGCCAGCGGGGCGATCACCGGCCGGGCGATCAGCGGGAGCATCAGCAGTTCGTAGATGTCGAAGGCGAAGC
>CALFOF010000126.1 GCA_937919075.1 uncultured Cyanobium sp.
TTGATTCTTCGCACCCATATACGGCGGATTGGCCACGACGACGTGATACCGCTGCGTCAGCGCCTCAGCTTGATCAAGCACCCGCAGCACCTTCCCATGCGTTTCACTCAGAAAAAGCTGCCCCCCCAAGTCTTTCGTCTCAATAGCATCTCGCACAAACCTCAAGCTGCCTTCATCCAGGCACGGCTGAATCAGCGAGCCGAAGGTCTTCGCCTCCTCAAACTGGCGCAGCAGCTTGAACAGGCTCTGGTCGAACAGGTCGCCAATGCCGAGGGCGTCGATGTAGTCGTTGAGTTCGTCCCCTTCAAACTGCACGTTTTGCAGCTCAAGGATCTGGGGCCGCACCAGCTGCTCTGGCTGGAAGAACCGCCGCGATTGCTCCCGTGCTTTGAACACCAGGGCGAGCTCGGCGAGCTGGGCGGCGCGCGGGCAGATCTCCAGGCCGATCAGGTTGTGCCGCAGGATCAGGGCGGGGATTTCGCTGGGCGCGTAGCCCTCTTCGGCGTAGATCAGGCTGAGCAGATCAAAGGCATAGGTGAGCATGTGCCCGCTGCCGCAGGCGGGATCGAGCAGCTTGATCTCTTCGGGCTTGGTGATCCTGAGAACGTCCGTTTCGGCTTCGCCCTCGATGTAATAAGGCATCTGCTCGCGCAGCCTGGAGCTGGGGCGGTTCAGCAGCCACAAGCGGCCCAGGGAGGTCTCCACCAGGTAGCGCACGATCCAGTGCGGTGTGAACAGCTGGGTCACCGCTGGGATGTCTTCGGTGGGCACCGCTTTCTTGCGGGCCATCACTTCATCTTTCTTTTCTGCGATATAGAACTGATAGAGCCAGCCCAGCAGCTCCACGTCGTCGCAGTCGGCGTCGCTGATCGCCGTTCGGAAGCCCGCCGCGATTGAGCCTTCCGTGAGCAGGTCGTCGGGCAGCAGCAGTTCGGTGGCATCGTCGAGCCCTTCAAACAGGTTCGGCAGCAACTGGTGATAGAAGCGGCACACCGCCAGCACCAGCTCCCGCACCACCTCTCCCTGGGGGTCAGCGCCTGGGATCGCCGTGGGGATCTGGCCATCGAGCAGCTGGTTCAGCCGCGTGTCCTGGCTATGGGGCTTCAGCTCCGCCGGCAGCTGCCCGTTGCGCATCAGCTTCAGCAGCTCCGGTTGGGTGTCCGCCTCCGTGGCCGGCATCAGCACCTTGCAGCCAAACGGATGCCAGCCCCTGGCATCGAGATAACGCAGCGCCGCCAGCCGGTTGAACCAGCTGTAGGCCACCCGCTCCAGCAGTTCCTGACGGTTCGTCTGCTCCTGGTGGCGCAGGTCGGCGATCTGGCGCGCCTGGGTGGTGAGCGTGTCCGGCGTTTGGCTGTGGAGCAGCCGCTCCAGCTTCAGGCCCACCGCCGCGATCAGCTGCCGCCGCATCGCCGGGGCGAAGGTTTTGAGGCGGGCGGTGTTGAGGGGCATGGGGCTGGCAACAGGCGACCAGGGGATCAGGGGGAGAAGCGCAGGAGAACCGACTTGGGGCTCAAGGGCTCGCAGCTGAGAGCTCAGGCAGCAGGCCTGCCGTGAGATCGACCAGCGACTCGGGCAGGTAGCCCTTCGCTTCGATCGCCAGGCGTTCCTCGGGAGTCAGCGACGGTGCCAGGGCCACCTTCTCGACCTGCCAGCCGGCGAAGCGCGGGAAGGCCTTCAAGAACCGAGCCACATGACCGTCAAACCGACCCAGATCCGCCACCAGAGCTGTTGATGAGCGCTTGCAGCTGCCGAGCCGCAGGCGCTGATGGGTGTCATCGAGGGCCACCAGGTCGATCTCGGTGTCGCTGCGGTCCCACCAGCCCTCGATGCGGGACGTGAGGGGGAAATCCCCCAGTCCCTTGCGGCTGCGTTCCTCGTAGAGCTGGCCCACCAGCCGCTCGAGCCCATGGCCCTCGGCGGTCATCAGCCGCTGATCCGCTTGTTCCACCAGGACACTCAGAGGGCGGAAGTTGATGGCGGCCGTCGGCACGGCCAGCGCATCCAGCCAGCTGCGCAAAAAGTTGTCGCTGATCGTGTAGCGCCCCCTTCTTGCTTTGGCCTTGGCGAACACCGGCAGCCGCTTCTCCACCATTTCGTACTTCTCTTCCAGCGTCTTCAGGTAGCCCCCCACCTGGCTGCCGATCTCGGGGGCCACCGAATCGGCATGGGCCTGCAGATCGGCATGGGTGCAACCCGGGTGGCGGGCCACATACTTGAGCACCAGGTCGTAGCGGCCCCGGAGTTCCCGCAGGAACCAGTTGTCGGCTTCGGTTCGCAGGGGTGAGCTGCTGCTGAAGAACATCCGCTCCAGCAGCGTTTGCCGATCGGCGGCGATCACCCCCTGCTCGAAGCAGTCGCGGTAGAACTTCGGCACCCCCTCGAACAGATTCCAGAGGAACAACAACCGCTCGGGCGTTGTGTCCGCATGGGCCTGCAGCAGTTCGAGCAGCGAGGCGATGTCGAGATGGCCCAGGCTGATCGTGTCGGTGAGGCGCTGGTAAAGCGGTGCGCTTCGATCTTCCAGCAGCGCCTGCATCTCCGTGTGCAGGGAGCCCAGCACGATCAGGCCGCCCCTGGCCTCGGGTGTGGCGGCCAGCCGATCCACCACCGACTGGAGTTCCGAGGTGAAGGGATACAGCGCCTTGCGGCTGAAGTACTGGAACTCATCGAGCGCCACGATCCAGCCTTCGACGCAGAGCTCACCGATGCGCACCGCCAGCGACCGGAGGTCGTGGGGCAGAGGTGCGCTCACCCCGAAGTTCTCCATGAAGTCGCGGGCCGTGCTCACCACACCGGCAGGATCGGAGTCGGGGATCTGGATGTAGAGCACCCGCTCTCGGCGTTCCGGTTTGAGCAGCTCCTGCACCAGGCGTGTCTTACCAATGCGCCGTCGCCCGGAGATCTGCAGGAAGAACCAGCGGCCCCGCGCGAGCACTGAGGCCAGCTGCGAGCGCTCCTCATGCCTGCCGTAGAACCCCCACTCCGTCATTCGCAAAATTACTTATTTTCGTTTATATTAGCGGCCCAACTCAGTGCTGCCACTGTTTTTGGGTGGGTCACAGGCTGATCCGGTGCCCCTGATCCAGCTCCGCCTGGGCCGCCACCCGCAACGCCTCCAGCCATTGCTGCAGCTCCTCGGCGTTGGTGATCTGGCCGAGCGGAAAGCTCGGCCGCAGGCTCGCCGCTGGCACCACCGTGATCCGTACAGCCGGAGCATCAGCTGGGGCGGCGAGGGCCGCCACCCGTTGCAGCTGGTCCGGCACATCCACGGACTGGAAGCGATTGAGCCGCAGCTGCACCCGTGCGGGCTGCTCCGCTGCCGCCACCTGCTGTTTCACCTGCTCCGTGCTGGCCAGCACCTGCGCTTGCTGCTCAGGCGCCAGCATCTGGAAATCGGCGCCAGCCTTGAGCTTCTCTTCCTGCGCCGCGATCTCGGCCAGGGCTTCAGAGCGCACCCGCTGCAATCGTTCTTCCACCAGTTTCTCCAGGGTGGCGATCGCCCCGGAAGCCTCTGGTAGCAAGGCACCGCGATAGGGCGCAGGGCTCTGCAGCACCCGCTCCAACGTCGCCACCGGCGTGCTGGGCAGTTCGATCAGGTCGTCGCCATAACGGTCCAGGAAGCTGCGCACCTTCTCGTACACCAACCTCTGGTTGCCCTTCAGGAACGCCTTGATCGGCGTGAGCGTGTCCTCCAACTGATCCAGCAATTCACCTGTGAACAGGGCCTGCTGGTTCAACAGGTACGAGTCGTCTTTGCCGCTCAGCTCCCGCACCCGCGCAGCAATCGGCGCCACAGCCGCCACAAAGGGATAGCGCTCCTGCTGGCTGGCGATGGCATCGAGCGCGCTGGCTTCTCTCGCGAGCGCCTCCCGCACCGCCGTGGCGGTGGTGCGCGAATCAGTGCCGCTGCTCGCCACCCC
The DNA here is from genome assembly GCA_937919075.1 of uncultured Cyanobium sp. GTDB lineage: Bacteria > Cyanobacteriota > Cyanobacteriia > PCC-6307 > Cyanobiaceae > MW101C3. The sequence goes on from CALFOF010000126.1 coordinate 3,924, forward strand.
GAAGAACTCCTGGTGGAAGCGCTTGAGAGTGTTGATGGCCGCAGGATCGAACACCTCCTGCTTGCGCACCAGCACCAGGCCCTGGCGGCGGCTGTTGGTGAGCGCATCGATCACCTCATGGGGGCTGAGGATCTCCTTCTCGCGCAGCTCCACCTTGCCCAGGCGGAACAATCGGCCCAGGAAGGTGAGCGTTGCCCAGGGGCTCCAGCCGTATGGCCGGGCTTCAAACACCCGGATCAGATCCGCCGCAGAGGTGCGCTCCCCTTCCAGCTTCTGGCGGCGGCTCACTTCGGTGAGCACCTCCTGCTCGGCTTCTGAGAGCTGCAGCTCACTGCCAGCCAGCAGGTCGTCCTGCTCCTGCACCACCCGCATCAAGGTGCCTTCGTTGTGGTGCTGTTTCACCATCCGCAGCTTGGGGTAGGCCGAGCGGATCAACTCCTGATAGGCCTTGGAGAAGCGGTTCTGGGGATCGCCTTCCCCCACCTCCAGCCGCCTGCCGTTCACCACCAGCGGGGCCCGCCGCAGCGCCTCCCCAGCCAATCGGGTGATCTCACTGCGGCGCGTGCTGTTCTGGCGGCCCCGCTGGGCCAGGATTTCGCGCAGCATCTCGTCGTCGCCGCCGGAGTTCTGCTTGATGTATTTCTCGGTTTTCAGATAGGTGCGGATCAGATCCGTGAGCCGCCCCTCGGGCGGCAGGATCACCATCAGATCGGCGCGGCCCATGTTCTGGGCGATCAGCACAGCCTCCTGGCCGAAATTGGGATGTTCGGTGGTGACCACGTTCACAGCAACGTCGTCGGGCTTGCCCTTCACCAGGTTGTCGTCGATCTTCTGGGCAAAGGCGTAATCCTGGTTGTTGTCTTCAAAGCGGATCTTGTTGGTGCGCAGCACGTCGTTGAAGATCGTGGTCTGCAGGGCAGCCATCACCTGGGAATCTTCCACCGTGGTGGTTTTGATCTCCTGCTCCACATCCTTTTCTTTATCGGTGAGGAATTCAAACAACTCACCACTGCGTTGCAGGTAGCTCTGGCTTTCCAGATTGCGCAGGGCTTCTTTCACCTGCTGCTCATGGGCACGGATATCAAGATCAGGCCGATCAATCAGCAGGATCGCGATGTTGCGGGGTGATGCCTTGAAGGGAGCCACCCACTTCAGCAGGAACAGGGCCTTGAGGAGGCGCAGCTCCAGTGGCGGCACCTGGCGTTCCGCCAGCACCATCGTTTGCTGCTTGTCCCCACGGATCACATCACGGATGCCGTCGTAAAGCTGATCGAAGCTGGCGAGCTGACCGATCGGCAGGTGCATGATCGCCTTTGCCACCTCCTGGAACACTGAAAGCATCGAGCGTTCACCCACGGCCATGTTGCGGCCGCCGAACACGTTGTGAACAGACAGGGTCTGCAGGGCCTGCTGGAACAGATTCAGCTGATAGGGGTGGAAGGGGTAAAGGCCACAGAAGGCCTGGCAGTCGGCCCAGCCCTTGAGCTGCACGGCGCCATCACCGAAACGGAACAGGGTCTGAAGGTTGTCTTTCTCCAGCTCATAAATGGAGATCAGTTCCTGGGGTTCCACCGGCTCCTTCTCCAGCAGCCGCCGCTGAATCACCTCCTGCACATCGGCGCTGGCCAGGGTGAGCTTGGTGCGGAAGCGGCCCTGGATCTTGCTGAGATCATCGGCCTGGCGCACTTTCTCCTCCCCCAGGATTCCCTCCAGATCCGCCTGGGAGGTCACGAACACACTCGCGCGGCCATTGGTGGCTGTCGCCAGGCTTTCCACCACGGTCTGCAGGTTGAGCAGACGGCTGCGGTCTTGGCCGATGAACTGGCCGGCTTCATCCACAAAGAAATTGAGCCGGCAGCCCGGTGGCTGGCTTTCCAGATACTCCTTGACGCGCTCTGCCAATCCTTCAATGGAGAGGCGGTAGTCGGCTTTGGCCTCGCCGATCACCTTCATGGCTTCTTCTGAGCTGGTGGAGAACAGCTCGGCGTAGGCGCGGGCGAAGGCGCTCTTGGTCACGGTGGCCACGGCTTCGCGGTCGTTCTCCCAGCTGCGGCTGTTGAGCCGCAGATAGGTGTCTTTGAACGCACCGAACACACCGCGCTTGTCGAGGTCATGCTCGAAGCGGGCGATGTAGCCCTGGTTGCCGTAGTAGCCCTGCAGCTCGTTCAGCACCTTCATGAACACTTCAAGGATCGGGGCGCTGTGCTCGCCGCCGATGCCGTCGTACTTCTGATCGATGTTGAACAGCACGCTGCGCGCCGGCGTGGTGATCGCCTTGCGCAGGTTGGCCTTGATGATCTCGTCCTCTACCTTTGGCAGCAGGATGTCGGCTGGCCGTTCGCTGGCCGGTCCCACACGCCGGTCACTGTCGAGCAGCAACGACAGAATCTTCAGCAGGTGTGATTTCCCGCAGCCGAAGAAGCCTGAAATCCACACCCCATTGGCCGTGGGATTGTCGAGGTAGCAGTCCACAAAGGCTCCCAGGCCCTTGAGCACATCACGGGTGATCACATACTCATCAAGCTCCACCTTCAAGTTGCGCTCGTCGTCGGCCTTGATCACCCCATCAATCGGGCGATCAACCGGCTTGGCAAAGAGCTCGCGGATCGTGGCGGCAGTCATGAGCTCGGGGTGTCGAAGTAGGCGAGGTTGGTGGCGCGGTAGTGAGCGTTGTAGATCTTGGTGCTGGGCGTGCTACCGAACAGGCGCAGATAGGAGCCGCCATCGGCATCCTGTGAATACTCGCCGGGAAAGAAGATCACCACCGGATGCCTCACCATTTCCGGTTGCAGGGCCTCAATCACAGCGTGGGTGCGCAGGAAGGGATAGATCCGGCCGGAACCTGTGATCAAGGTGAGCTGGGGGTTCTTGCCAATGGCTGTCATCAACTTCGGCACCAGCTCCTTGCTGGGCTCCGACACGTTCTGCAGGGTTTCGAACAGGGCGCTCTTGCTCCAACTCGACTCTTCCTTCAGCACGGTGTCGAGATAGCCCTTTTCCTCAAGCAGCTCAATCACCAGATCAAACAGGTCGACGTGGCTGACGCGCAACCCCTCCTGCTTCAGCCCCTGAAGCACCCCTTTCACGATCCGCCGGAGATCATCTTCTTCTGAGGGGTCGTACGTCTGGATGAAGATCGGGATCTCCTTCGCCAGACCCTTCATCGCCAGGAAGCTGGGTTGAGACAACACCTGCTTCAAGCGCTGATCCAGGCCTGTGGTGGTTGTGTTGCTCATCCTTGGCGCACCCGCCTTGTCGCTTTGCTGGCAACACGTGCCTGGCTGAACGGTGCGATGAGGAAGCCCGCCAGGAGTGCGGGGTCATCGGCAATCACCAGCTGTTGAACTTCATGCGAGAGCCGCGGGCGCTGCACCGTGCCCAAGACACCTCCCTTGCCTGGTTTGCCAGCCAGCAATCCCGCCTCCCGCAGCATGTGCAACAGGGTGGAGCGGATCTTCTGCTGGGAAGACGGGGCCACCTTGGCCAGCTCGAGGTGGTGGCGTTCCTGCACCTCATAAAACGCCGCCATATCTGAGCGGCGTAGCACCGGATCCAGCCCCGCCAGCTTCTCGGCCAACACCTCCTGCGCCACATCCATGGCCAGCTGGATTCGCTTGAGCACCGCCAGCCAGGCCATGGCGGTGCGCTCATTGCTCGCCCCTGTGGCCAGCAGCTCCAGTTGGGTTGGGGTGAGGGTCTGCAATCGCTGGCGCAGCTCAGACTCCAAGCGCTTGGCCGTACTGGCGGAGCGCGCCTGCAGGGCATTGCGCTGCAGCACCTCGGCTTTGGTGCGCTTCCAATCGCCATGCTCCAGGTGGATGCTTGCGATCACGGTGGCGAGTTCGGGCCGGAGGCTGGCCGCGGTGAAGCTGAGGCAGTACCGCATGGCTCCGACAGCTGCCTCCGCCAACGCCTCCACCCACCTGCTGGGCCTTGATCCTGGCATCGCCATGGTGGCCACCACATCCAACAAAACAGGCCCCCATCTCGTTTCACGCCCACGCAAGCTATGGACATTCAACGGATTGCGGTCCGTGTCTCGTGCGAAATACCAGATTCCTGCGACCAGCAGCCTTCAGCAAAAGAACCTTGCCGTGGCCTTCTAGCTGTGCATTCCCCCCAGGTTGTTCATCCCAGCAGCTGAGCGCTCACTTCTCCTCTGTTGATTCAGGCCCGCCCAGGTGTGATCTGGGTGATGGCATCAGTACAACCAGAAAACCGTAAGTGGCGGATAGAACAGCAAACAGCACCGCTGTCGCTGTTGCTTGGCCACAGGCGTGGCTGAGCTCTAGGCCACTGGGCCATCCCGTTCAACCTGGCGGTGAGACAGCAGGACCTGGTCAAGTCCACGCACCTGATCAAGGCCGCAGGCATGGAACAGAACAAACTTTGAAATGACTGGGTTTACAGCGCAAACCCAGTCTTGAGGAGGTATGGGTCGCCTGAGATTCGAACTCAGGACCAATCGGTTAAAAGCCAATCTCGACGATTTGATAATACTTTTTCTCACCGGATTGAGTCTCAAGAGGTACAGGAAAGCTACAAATGACAACCTCCGACATCATAAGACACCCCTCTGGGTTCCTGCATGCGACACGGGTCCGGAATATGTTTTGTAACCCTGCTTTCTGGGCTGCTCCATCAGGACCAGCTCGCCGGCCCATCCGGCCACCCAATCCGGGTCAAAGCAGCTCACAGCCTGGGGTGTGCCGCAAAAGCCAACATGGAATAGACCTAATAATGCGGCGCAGCGAATAATCAGAAATCCAGCACCTCCGAAATGCAGGCTTCCTAGATCTGAAAGCACGAAACTCACAAACCCACTCAGTTACCGGCTCCTGAATACTTCTCTATTCGCCAAAGTGTGGCATTGGAACCGCAGCTGATTCCTGTCGTGCGCCCATGGGCAGGCTCACCCGGCCGCTCAGCCCTTCGCCATGTCTATGGGTGCAAATCGCGACGGTCTTGATAGATAGAACTGGTGGTGAGGCCAGGCAGACCTTTCAGCAACGCCAGCCCCCCTGAGGCCGCCAGCCCGCCCTGCAGGCCCTGAGCAGCTGGACTGCAGCCTCCAGGCCAAGGGAGACAGCCCAGGCCAGAAGGAGCATGAGCATCGGCAAGAAGGCGGCAAGGCGGTGCGGGAGGCCAGCGGCCAAGCCCCACGGGAATACGGTTCGTTGCGAAGGCACGAACTACCGTCGACCGTTCGCGAAGTCAACAGGCATACTGTTAGGATTCCCAAATGGCAACCCAGTGCAGAGCCTTCAGCACAAGCTAGACGCTGCGCGGGTGCAATTCGGCAAGTTTTTGCGCAATTGGCGTCGTAGCAACGACTGGTCGGTGACCACAGCCCAGGACTGGGCCAAGGCCTGCCCGGCCCTAATCCCTTGGCCTCTGCGGGTGGCCGGGGGGCAGTGGGGGAACCTGGAGAACGGCAAGGTGCAGCAGCCCCAGCCCAGCACCTTCATCCAGCTGGGGGTGCTTAACGAGTGCCTGGCGCTGGAAGACCGGGGGCCGATCAAGGACCGCACCCTGCGTGACCGGGTGCAGCGTGCCCAACCTGTTCGGCATCCCGATGGCCGCGTCTGGGGCGCGGAGGATTGGTTCGCCTGCTACATCGGCAAGCTGGAAGGGCCTCCCGCGCTCTGGCCGCGGCAGGATGAAATCGACGCGGAGAGCGAGACCAAGCGGCTGCGCAATCTGTTTGACCAGGCGGCAGAGCTCGCCGGCGTACGCCCGGTCTCAGCGGCGATGCAGGTGCTGCGCAAGGCCGGTGACCTGCCGATGGAGCAGGTGGTCGCCATCGAGAACGCCCTGTTCGCCGGCGAGCGGCTAGCGCCGGCCATCGTCCCCATCGCTCGCCAGGCCCTTGATGCCTGGGTGCGGGAGGCAGCGCCGGAACTGATCAGCTCAGAAGCAGAGACCGGCGCCTCCTGAACAGGGCTGGTGCACGGGGGCAGCAATCGAGTCCGTCGCGACCGTTACTGCCGGTGCAATTATGCGCAGCTGGAATACCAGGGTTTAGCGTTCCCGAAAGGGTTGCAACGGGGGTAGCTTTGGCGTCAACCTGCAAGACCTTGTGGATCGCGCCGAACGCGGCACCCCTGATGCCGATTCCAGGCCTCCTGATGGCCTGGAGATCCGAGTTCCCCATCGCTCCGATCTGGAGCACTACACCCTGATCCAGGCTGCCTTTTCCGCAGCTCTGGCTACCTGGCAGCAGCACTGGCCAGTGATCAATGCCGAATCCCTGGCCGCCCTGGCCAGCCACGGCATCGCCATCAGCTTCCGCCAGAGCGCCTGTGGCGGCTACGTGGCCACCCTCCTGCACTCGGGCGGCGGTGGCATCGATTCGGGTCTGTGCCCGTCGCTGCTGGAAGCACGACAGCTCGTCCTCGGCCATGGCCGGGAGGAAGGGTCATGAGCAACCTCACCCTGGCGAACTACCACCGCCATCCCGCCTGGTCCCCCACCGCCTTGAAGGCGGCGGTAACCGGCACGATGCGGGCTTGGTGGCATCGCTTCGGGCCGGGGGCGGCGCCATTCGTTCCCTCGCCGGACATGGTCAAGGGGGATCTGGTCGATGCCCTGCTCACCCCGCCCTTCCGCATCGAGGAGCGTTTTGCGGCGTTCAAGACGATCGCCCGCAACACCAAGGCCGGTGCCGCCAACTGCGCCGAGGCCGAGGCGGCCGGGCTGACGCCGGTGAGCCACGAGATGGTGGAGCAGGCGCTGCGCATCCGCGATGCCCTCCATGCCGATCCGGTGATGGGGGAGGTGCTGGCGGCCCTGGACCCAGAGGCCAGCCAGCAGCCCCACTTCTGGGATGACGAGGCCGGCCGGCCCTGCCGCTGCCTGCCGGATGTGGTGACCAGCGATGGCCGCCTGTTCGATCTCAAAAAGACCCGCAGCGCCGTGCCGCGCCGCTTCTACTGGCAAGCGAAGGACCTGGCCTACGACCTGCAGATCGCCCATCTGGCCCTGGGCCACCAGCACCGCTGCGGCTCGCCGGCGGCGGAGGCCGGCGTGATCGCCTTCGAGTGGCCGAGTGATCCGGCCGCGGCGATCGACTGCAGCCTGCTGATCTTCGATGGGCAGGACCTGCAGACGGGGCTGCAGCG
>CALFOF010000127.1 GCA_937919075.1 uncultured Cyanobium sp.
TTGCTCGAGGCACGGATCATGTCGGCGAGAGCGCGCCGCAGCTCCTGTGAATCCTCCAGCAGCTGTCGCTGCAGCCAGGCTTCCGCCGCCGCCAGATAAAACAGTTTCACCACGCTGGCGGGATAGACGGAACGGCCACCCGCCCAACTCGCTCCCGCCGGCGGCAGGGCCCAGAACGCCGCTGGATCGAGCCCATCCGCCCGGCCGATCAAAGAGGTGTCGTACCGCAACCAGGTGACCGCGAGCTGATCGGCAAGGCCAGGCCGTGCCTGTCCTTCGAGCTCGCGGAGCCGCTCCTGCAGGATCGTGCCCATCGCCCCATCCGGGCGGTAGAACGCCATCAATATCGGCCACGGCAATGGAGAGATTAGGCACTCCCGCAGCGATGGAACTGCTGGTGAGCGGCAGCCGCTGGCGCCTGCTGGCGCCGCTGGACGGGTACAGCCGACCGCGCGGAGCCGGGCTCGCCACCCAGGCCACGGCCGGGCGCTGCCTGGAGGTGCTTCAAGCGGCAAGGCCGCCGGGGAGCCGGCTGCAGGTGCGGCTGCTCGAAGACGGCTACAGCTGCTGGCTGGAAGCGGGCGAACTGATCGGCAGGGCGGTGGCGGCGGCGCGGCCGTTGCCGCGGCTGTTGACGGCGGCAGCCATCCAGGCCCGGCTGCCAAGCGTGCTGGCGTTTGCGACCAGCGCCGCCGCCCAGCCCAACCACTACCTCTGGGGTGGCACCACCGGCCCCCATTACGACTGCTCTGGGTTGATCCAGAGCGCCTTTGCCCAGGCGGGAATCTGGATTCCCCGTGACGCCTACCAACAGGAACGGTTCTGCCAGCCGGTGGCGGTGAGGCCCTCCACCCTGACGCTGCTGCAACCGGGGGATCTGATCTTCTTCGGCCGTCCCCAGCGCTGCACCCACGTGGCTCTGCACCTGGGCTCCGGGCACTACCTGCACAGCTCCGGATGCGACCACGGCCGCAACGGGCTCGGCATCGATCAGCTGGCCCCCTCGGACAGGCATCCGGTAGCCAGCCACTACCGCCGGGAACTGCGAGGCGCCGGCAGGGTGATCCGCTGCCATGACGGCAGCCCCCTCCCGTAAGTTGCAGGCTCACCTCTGTCCGCCAGCCCCATGAGCACGCCCCTCCGGCTGGAGCTCTCGGTGGTGATCCCTCTGTACAACGAGGAAGAAAGCCTGCCGCCGCTGGTGGAGCAGGTATTGAGCGCCGTGCGACCCCTGGGGCGGCCCTTCGAACTGGTGCTCGTCGACGACGGCTCCACCGACCGCACAGCAGAGGTGCTGATCGAACTGGCCGGGCGGGTGCCAGAGCTGGTGGCTGTGCTGCTGCGGCGGAACTACGGCCAGACCGCTGCGATGGCGGCGGGTTTCGATTCCAGCACCGGCGCCATGATCGTGACCCTCGACGGGGATCTGCAGAACGACCCCGCCGACATCCCGCTGCTACTGGAGCGGCTGGAGGACGGCTACGACCTGGTGAGCGGCTGGCGGCACCTGCGCAAGGACGCCGCCGTGCAACGGCTGCTGCCATCGTTGATCGCCAACCGGCTGATCGCCCGTGTGACCGGGGTGCGCCTGCATGACTACGGCTGCTCCCTCAAGGCCTACCGCCGCGAGGTGGTGGCCGACATGAACCTCTACGGCGAGCTGCATCGCTTCCTTCCGGCACTGGCCTTCATCGAGGGCGCTCGGATCGCCGAGGTGAAGGTGAACCACCACCCACGGCGCTTCGGCACCAGCAAGTACGGCATCGATCGCACCTTCCGGGTGTTGATGGATCTGCTCACGGTCTGGTTCATGAAGCGGTTCCTCACCCGGCCCATGCACGTGTTCGGCTTTGGTGGGCTGGCCTCCCTGGCACTGGGCCTGCTGATCAGCCTCTATCTACTGGGAGAGAAGATTTTCCTCGATGCCGATATCGGCAACCGCCCCCTGCTGCTGGTGGCGGTGCTGGCGATCGTGGCCGGCATCCAGTTGTTCTGCTTCGGGCTACTGGCGGAGCTGCAGATGCGCACCTACCACGAAAGCCAGGGGCGGCCCATCTACCGCGTGCGGCAGACCCTCAAAGGGCCGCGTGGCGCTGAGCTGGGCGCCGCGATCGGCCCGGCCTGAGCGCAGGATTTTCCCCGATCGGATTGAACTTTTATGTCGCCCTGTGCAGGCTTCTGAGCCTGGCCGAAAGCGATCCTTACAGTACCGGCGGTTGCTGTATTGGCCCACGCCATGACTGGAGAATTCGTAGCTGCCTGGCTGCCGTCGGTGTTCGTGCCTCTGGTGGGAATCCTCGGTCCTGCCGTTGCCATGGCCCTGCTGTTCAACGTGATCGAAGCCCGCGACTGAACCCGGTGCACGGGTCAACGCCCGCCGGTTCATCGCTCCGCCCGTTCGCCTCCCCTTCGCTCGCTTCATCTCATGACCGTCCACCCCGTCGCCGACCCCACGGTCGGCAACCTGGCCACCCCGATCAACAGCAGCTACTTCACCAAGGCGTTCCTGAACGCGCTGCCCGCCTACCGTCCGGCGTTGTCCCCCAACCGTCGCGGTCTGGAAGTGGGCATGGCCCACGGCTTCTTCCTCTACGGCCCCTTCGCGCTCACCGGTCCGCTGCGTCTCACCGAATACGCCAGTACCGCCGGCCTGCTCGCCACGATCGGTCTGGTTTCGATCCTCACGGTGTGCCTGTCGATCTACGGCACCGCCGGCAACGGCCCCAACGTGCAGCCTCCCGACGTCACGATCGACAACCCCCCTGCAGACCTTTTCACCAAGGCCGGCTGGGCCGAGTTCGCCAGCGGCTTCTGGCTGGGTGGCTGCGGCGGCGCCGCCTTCGCCTGGTTCCTGGCAGGCACCGCTCTGGTGGCTCCGCTCACCAACCTCGCCGGTGGCGTCTGGAGCGTGAACTGATCCGCTGACTCCTCAGCGATCCCGTTAGAGCCCCGCCCAGGCGGGGCTTTTTCATGGCCGGAACCAGGCTGGCCCCAGGCCGGTACCCGCTCTGGGGCAGGAGCAGCGGCACCAGCCGCTGGAGAACTGCCGCAGCGGCTACGAAGCGGGGCCGTTTCTGTAAGGATTGTTGATCGGCAGGCTTGAGTTGCGGGATCGGGTCCATGTCGGTTTCTGATCCGTTTCTGCGCCGGCCGGTGCTCACCTTGGTGGTGACCCTGCTGGTCCTGATGGCGGGAGCGATCGCCCTGCCAGCCCTTCAGGTGGAGAACCTGCCCCCGATCGCGCCCATCCGGGTGAGCGTGCGCGCCAGTTATCCCGGTGGGGGCGCCCTCGCCGTGGAACAGGGGGTCACCACCCCGCTGGAGCGCCAGCTCAACGGCTTGGAGCGCCTGGAGAGCATCCGCTCCAGCAGTTCGGCGAACGGCAGCACAATCACGCTCACCTTTGAAGGGGGCAATCCCGAGCTCAACCAGATCAACGCTCAGAACGAGGCCACGCTGGCCAACCGGCAGCTACCGCCGCAGGTGTCACGGCTGGGGGTGCAGGTGCGCCGCAGCTCCGACGACCTGCTGATGGTGCTGGGCTTCAGCGCCAAGGAAGGCCTTTACTCGCCATCGTTCCTGAGCGGCTGGGTGGATCAGCAGCTGCGCGATTCCCTCCAGCGGGTGCCGGGCGTGGGCAACGTCACCGCATTCGGGGGCGGGGATCTCGCCTTCCGGCTGTGGCTGGATCCAGTGGAGCTGGAAAAGCGCCAGCTCACCATCCTTGATGTGGAGCGCGCCCTGGTGGAGCAGAACGTGCTGGCGGCCCTGGGCCAGGTGGGCGATTCTCCCAGCCCCCCTGGCCAGCAGATCACCCTGCCGCTGGAGATGGAAGGGCGGTTGCGCAGCGTGCGCGAACTCGAGCAGCTGGTGGTGAGCCGCACCTCCGATGGCGGCGTCGTGCTGCTCAAGGACGTAGGGAGGGTGGCCCTTGACCTCGAGAGTTTTCAAAGCACCGGCATGAACCTCAACGGGGATCCGGTGGTGGCTGTGCAGATCTTCCAGCGCGATGGCAGCAACGCCCTGGAGGTGAGCGACGCGGTGAATGCCAGCCTTGATCGGCTGGCCAATCAGTTCCCACCCGGGGTGGAGGTGCAGCGGATCGTCGATGTGGCCGACTCCGTGCGGGAAAGCATCGACCTCACCGTCGCCAGCCTGCGGGACGCCGTGGTGTTGGTGCTGGTGGTGCTGCTGCTGGCCCTCGGCAACAGCCGGCTGGCGGTGGTCACGGCCGTGGCCGTGCCCGTGGCCCTGATCGGCAGTCTCAGCCTCCTTTGGATCACCGGCAGCTCGATCAACACGCTCAGCCTGTTCGGCATGGTGCTGGCAACAGGCCTGGTTGTGGATGACGCGATCGTGGTGAGCGAAGACATCGGCCGCCGCCTCGAGCAGGGGGAAACTCCAGCGATGGCCGCCCGGAACGCCATGCAGGAGCTGGGTGGAGCTGTGATTGCCACCTCTTTGGTGCTGGTGGCGGTGTTCCTGCCGGTGCTGGCCATGGCTGGCAGCGTCGGCCGCCTCTACCAACCGATCGCGATCACGATCAGCGCCACGATCCTGTTCTCCACGATCAATGCGCTCACCTTCACGCCGGTGGCATCGGCCTGGCTGCTTGCCCACGGCTGGAGAGAACCAGCCCGACTGAAGCGGCTGCTGCACCAGCCGCAGGTGTGGCTGGAGCGCTTGGGCCTTCACTACGGCCGTGCCCTCGACAGGAGCTTCCGTCGCCGGCGCCTTGTGCTGCTGGGGCTGGCAGGCGGAATTGTGCTGACGTTGTGGGGCCTGGGGCAACTGCCCACAGGATTCATCCCCCAGGAAGACGAGGGCCAGATCCGGGGCGTGGTGGTGTTGCCGGGTGGTGCCTCCATCCAGGCCACAGAAGCCGTGCTGGAACAGGTGCGGGAACGGGTGGTGAAGGAGCCGATGGTGCGGATCGCCAACTTTTACGCCGGGCGCTCCTTCGGCGACAGCGCCCCCAACCGCGGCATCTTCTTCATCCGGCTCAAAGACATGAGCGAACGGGGCACCGGCCGCGAAAACAGCAACGTGGCGGTGGCCGAACGGCTGGGGCGGCGGCTGCGGGCAGACATCACCGAGGCGGCGGTGCAGGTGAGCGTGCCGCCAACCGTGCGCGGCTTCGGTGGCGAAGGTGGCCTGGAACTGGAAATGCTCGACGTCAGTGCCGGCCGGCTTGATCTGGCGGCGTTCGAGCAGGAAACCCGCCGCTTCATCGCTGCCGCCAATGCCAGCGGCGACTTCGAGCGGGTCAGCACACGCTTCAGCGCCGACGCCCCGCTGCTGCGGCTGCTGCCCGACCGGCTGCGCATGGCCTCGCTGGGGATTGATCTCAACACCGTGGTCAACACGCTCGGCTCCAGCTTCGGAAGCCGCTACGTGAATGACAGCTTCGAGAGTGATCGTGTGCGCCGTGTGGTGGTCCAGCTCGAGGGCAGTAGCCGCAACACGGCAGACGATGTGCTCGCCCTTCAGGTGCGCAGCAGCGGCGGTGCCCTGATCCCTCTGCGCGAGGTGGTGCGCATCGAGCAATCCACCGGGCCCACCACCATCAACCGCAGCCGGCTGTCGCGGTCGATCACGATCCAGGCGGTGCCGCGCTTCGGGCTGAGCACCGGGCAGGCGATCGCCCGCCTCGAAGCCATCCAGCAGGAGCAGGGCACGCCCTTCACCGATCTGGAGTGGGTGGGGCTGGCGCGTGAGGAACAGCAGGCGGGCGGAAAAACGCTGCAGCTATTCGTGTTCGGTGTGGTGGTGGTTTACCTGGTGCTGACTGGTCTGTACGAGAGCTTTCTCGATCCGCTGATCATCCTGGTGACCGTGCCGCTGGCCATGCTGGGGGCGTTGGTGGGCCTGGCCACGCGAGGATTGTTCCTCGATGTGTATGCCCAGGTGGGCTTGCTGGTACTCGTCAGCCTAGCGGCAAAAAACGGCATCTTGATCGTGGAATTTGCCAACCAGCGGCTCCAGCAGGGAGTCGGTTTGAGGGAAGCAATCGAGGAATCCGCCATCAGCCGCCTGCGGCCAATCCTGCTCACCGCAGTGTCCTCCCTGGCGGGTTTTCTGCCGTTGGTGTTCGCCACCGGTGCGGGCTCAGCGAGCCGCATCAGCATCGGCACCGTGGTGTTTTCCGGCTTGTTGGTTTCCACGCTGCTCACCCTCTTTGTGGTGCCCGTGATGTACCTCGAGGTGAAACTGCTGGAGGGAAGAAAGTGGTGGCCGCAGCGCAAACGTTCGTCTGCTGCGGCAGCTGATTCCAGGCAGGGCTGAGAAGAAGGAGCGCCGCAAGCGATGCAACTCAGCAGTGGAAAGGCTCGTCTGTGCACTGCTGAGCTGCACGGTGCATCGTCGACGCGGGCAAGGCAACAGTCGTGCTGTGGGTCGCTTCAGGCTGCCCGCAAGGGTGGAAGGGAGGGACATGAAAAAACCCCCGGGGTGAGCCGGGGGTTGATGGAGGATCGTCCCTCGAAGATCAAGCTGGCCGCATTGGGTCAGCCGAATTTGCCGGAGGTGGACGCGATCAAGAAGGCTGCGTATGTGAGGACGTAGCCCACGGAGAAGTGCGCCAGACCAACCACACGTGCCTGAACGATCGAGAGAGCGACGGGCTTGTCACGCCAGCCCACCAAGTTGGCGAGCGGGGTGCGCTGGTGCGCCCAGACGATGGTTTCGATCAGCTCCTGCCAGTAACCACGCCAGGAGATCAGGAACATGAAGCCCGTGGCCCACACCAGGTGACCGAAGAGGAACATCCAGGACCAGACGGCCAGATTGTTCGTCCCAAACGGGTTGTACCCGTTGATCAGCTGGGAGCTGTTGAGCCAGAGGTAGTCACGGAACCAGCCCATCAGATAGGTGCTGGATTCGTTGAACTGAGCCACGTTG